>JBEHWP010000189.1:0-9387 GCA_040217665.1 Vulcanimicrobiota bacterium | reverse complement strand
CACTTCCTATTCTCCTGACCATACCGAAATCCATTATCATTGTTTTACCTCTGTCTGTAATGATTATATTCGAAGGTTTTAAATCGCGGTGAACGATACCATGTTCGTGAGCATGTCCTATAGCCTCGAATATATCAATTGCTATGGTCAGGGCTGTCTCTGTATCAGGCTTACCGTGAGAGAGGATTTTGTCCAGACTTGTTCCTTCTATGAATGGCATAACAAGATAGGGTATATTGTTTTCACAGCCCATGTCATAGACGGTTACTATATTTGGATGTTCGAGACTGGCAAGTTCTCTTGCTTCCCGCACAAATCTTTTGAGAGGTTTTATGGCAGTTGAAATTTTATCATGTTCAATGAGATGTTGCCATGGAACCTTTAATGCTACATTACGTCCGAGCCATATATCACGACATTTCAGCACATATCCCATACTTCCATGGCCTATTTTTTCTATTACTCGGTACCTATTACCGTATAACATGTCACTCTACCCATACTATGGCATGTTCTCCCATCAGTCCCGACAGATTGTGTTCTATGCCTGTGGGAGATGCCCAGTAGTCTTTATTAAGGGCTATCAATCTTTTTTCTATACCTTTTTCCAGATGTATGTAAACAGGCTGTTCACCTATTTGTGAATGGAGAAAATCTTTCAATGTCTCCAGTTTTTTATATTCCATACTGTCCAGGAGAACTTTTATATGTATTCCCTGATATTTGCTCTGTATTTTTTCCTGTTCCTCTTTTTTATCTTCTTCCTGTTGTAATGAAAATTCCGAAATTTTTTCCGCAAAAAAACTTACTTTTATCTGTTTTTCCGTGATTTCTTCTTCATCATCGGAATAACCGCCTCTTTCTTCAATTTTTACTGTACCTTCTATCAATAATATTTTATCTTCTATCAGGAGATGGCCATATTCTTTATAAGTTTTAGGAAATACAATAGTCTCTATCTCTCCTTCCAGGTCTTCAATGGTAACATAGGCCATGTTTTCCTGTTTTTTAGTAATTGTTTTTCTTGTTTGAACCACAATGCCTCCTATTGTGACTTTTCTTCTGTCTTTTATCAACTGAAGTTTACCGGTTGTTGCAGTAATAAGGGACTTGAGTTTTGCTTCATATGGTGTAAGAGGATGGCCTGAAATATAAAAACCAAGAGTTCCTTTTTCCATAGATAACCGTTTATCATAGGAAAAATCTTCCATTTCCCCGATGGAAGGAGGCATGGAAGCCGCATCTGCATCCATATCAAACAGTTGAATCTGGCGACTGTCTTTTTCTTTCTGAATCTGCTGCCCGTATTCCATGGCCTGTTCTATTGAATTTACAAGCTGTGCTCTGTTTGCCCCCATATTATCAAAGGCACCTGCAAGTATTAAATTTTCAATGACCCTTTTGTTTACCGATCTGAGATCGACTCTCTGGCAGAAATCGAAGAGACTTTCAAAATTGCCTTCCCTGTTTCTTGACTCTACAATGGCATTTATAGCACCTTCGCCTACATTTTTTATGGCTCCCAGTCCCAGGATGATATTATCTCCCTGAACATTAAAGGCAAAATTACTTATATTTACATGAGGAGGAAGGATTTTTATGCCCATCTTCTTACATTCACTGATAAGAACAGCTATCTTTTCAGTTTTATCCATTACACTTGTCATGTTGGCTGCCATGAATTCTACAGGATAATGGGCTTTTAAATAGGCAGTCTGATAGACTATATAGGCATAACAGGCACTGTGGGCTTTATTGAAACCGTAACCTGCGAAATAGGCCATAAGATCGAATATTTCTTCCGCTGTTTTTGCAGGTACTCCCTTTTTTACTGCTCCTTCTATGAATAATCCTTTTTGCTGTGCCATAACATCATGTTTTTTCTTGCCCATGGCTCTTGTTAATAAATCTGCCTGACCCATAGAAAATCCGGCAAGTTCATTTGAGATTTTCATTACCTGATCCTGATAGAGAATTACTCCGTAGGTTTCTTTCAATACCGGTTCCAGCATGGGATGTTTGTACTGGATTTGCTTTTTCCCATGTCTGCATGCTATAAAATCGTCTACCATGCCGGAGCCCAGAGGCCCCGGTCTGTACAGTGCCACCAGCGGTATGATATCTTCAAATTTTTCTGGCATAAGGTCCATGACTATTTTTGTCATGCCTTCAGATTCAAGCTGGAACACTCCTACTGTATGGCCTTTTTGAAGAAGTAACGCAGTTGCAGGATCAGCAAGAGGTATTTTTGTTATGTCTACTTTAACATTTCTATTCCGTTCTATTAATTCCAGTGCATCACGTAAAACAGTGAGGGTTCTCAGACCCAGAAAATCCATTTTTAACAGTCCTATTTTTTCAAGGTTTTTCATTTCATATTGAGTTGAAATACCATCTCCTCCGGAACTGTAAAGAGGAACACATTTTATGAGAGGATGCCTGGAAATAACAACTCCTGCAGCATGTATGCCAGGATTTCTTGCAAGGCCTTCCAGTTCCTGTGCTGTTTCAATCAGCCTTTTTACATTCATATCTTCCCTCACCATATCTCTGAGTTCCTGCTCTGTTTCAAGAGCTTCTTTTATATTTTTTGCTCTTGCCGGAATAAGCTTTGCAATTTTATCCACAAACGGTATGGGCAGATCAAATACCCGTCCTACATCTCTTATGGCAGCTTTTGCTTTCATTCTTCCGAAGGTAATAATCTGTGCCACATGATCTGTGCCGTATTTTCTTTTTACATATTCTATGACTTCAGGTCTTCTGGTGTAGCAGAAATCTATATCTATATCAGGCATGGATTTACGTTCCGGGTTCAAAAACCTTTCAAAAATCAGTCCGTATCTCAGAGGGTCTATATCTGTAATACCCAGTACATAGGCAACTATACTTCCTGCGGCACTACCCCGTCCCGGCCCTACAGGGATGTGCTGTTCTCTGCTATAATTTATAAAATCCCATACTATAACAAAATATGCATCATAACCTTTTGTGTGAATGACATCAAGTTCATAGTTCAATCGTGACATCAATTCCTGCCAGGTTTCGGGATAGCGCTCTTTTATGCCTTTTTCGCACAGGTATCTTAAATATGATGCTATATCATAGGTTGGAGGAACAATATAATCAGGGAGATGGAGTTCGTCAAAGGTGAAATTTATATTGCATTTTTCCATGATTTCCATTGAATTTTCTATGGAATCAGGGGCAAAGGGAAATAGATTTTTCATTTCTTCAGGTGTTTTCAGATAGAATTCGGAAGTCGGGTAACGAAGTCTTTCTTTATCTGCCAGTTTATTCCCTGTACCGACACAGAGAAGCACATCATGGGCAAAGGCATGATCTTTTTTTATATAGTGAACATCATTTGTTGCAATGAGAGGTATATTGTGTTTCCTGGCTATTTTTACTACATGTTCGTTGATTTCTTTCTGTTCCGGTATTTTGTGATCCTGAATTTCTAGATAGAAATTACCTGTGCCGAATATATCACGATATTCCAGAGCAGCTTTCTCTGCCATATCCAGTTGTCTTAATTGTATATAAGATGCCACTTCACCGGACATACAGGCGGAAAGGGCTATAAGGTTCCCTGAAGATGCATAATGTCTGAGTATATCTTTATCTGCTCTCGGTTTATAATAAAACCCTTCCTGGTAAGACAGGCTGACTATTTCACTCAGCCTGTTATATCCATCCAGATTTTTTGCCAGTAGTACAAGATGATAGGGTTTTTTGTCATAGGCAGGAGATTTATCAAACCTGGTTCTTGGTGCCACATATATTTCAGAGCCTACAACAGGTTTTACTCCTTCCTGCATACAGGCTGTGTAAAAATCAATAATACCGAACATTGTACCATGGTCTGTAATTGAAAGGGCTTTCATTCCCATTTCTTTTGTTGCTTTAACAATTTCTTTTATCTTACAGGCACCGTCCAGTAAGCTGAATTCTGTATGAACGTGAAGATGTACATAATCAATCATAAATTAAAAACTCCATTTATTTTACTGACCTGACCACAAGCATTTAATAAACATTTTTCTCCATTATGCGTCACGTGGGTATTTTATATGAAAATGATGAAGTCTTATGCTGGACTGTTTGTTAATTTTCATATCTGTTTGTGACCGCTCTGGTCTTGACTGTTACTATTATTTATGCTTACCTCAGTAAATTGTTCAGCTGTCAGCTGATAGCAGGCAGCTTTGATAAGATCTGCATAGCAATTTTTACCCATTTACGTAATCAGGATTGGTAATCCCCGGTTGATATGAACGAAGGATTGAGGTATTTGCGGTTAAATCGTAATGCGTAATGAGTAACATGTGAATGCTATCGCATCACACCCATCACGCATCACGCATCACGCAGTTATTCTTCTGATGGTATGTATGTTAAATTATAGACCCTTGTCCCTTCAAGTGAAGCTTCTTTTATATCTGCAGGATTAAAATTAAATGAGTCTGTATCAAGTTTCCTTACATCTCTCATTCTGGCAAGGAAGATCGACACATCATCTGATACAATATTGGCCAGAGCTTCTCCTCCGAACTCTGTTTTAAAATGCATTGGAAAAACAATGCTTGGAGAAAGTCTGTTTACAATATCTGCTGCTTCTTTGGCAGCAATTGTAGTCAATCCTCCTACGGGTACAAACAGGACATCTACTTTTCCTATAGTTTCGTATTCTTTTTCAGAAGGTATATGTCCCAGATCTCCCAGAAAACAGAAGGATATCTCATCCAGTGCCCAGACCAGTATGGTATTTGGCCCTTTCTTTTTCCCGAGACTTGTATCATGATATGTAGGGATTCCTTTAAATTTTATCTGTTCCCCTTTTACGTTTACTTCATGTTCTTCATAAAAATCACTTGTTCTTTTTACTATTCTCGGCTTGCCTTCAGCTCTCCAGTGAGCATTATGATCGAAATGATGATGACTGAGTATTACTATATCCGGAGCAACCTTTGGCAATGTATAAGACACATTTTTACCATAGGGATCTGTTAATATTTTTATACCCCTTCCTGATGTTATTAGAAAACAGGAATGCCCAAGCCACCTGACTCTCATAAAAATAAAACCAACTATTTACATCTAAAGCTGGTTTTTATCCACCTGCCCTTCTGACTTAGATGTATAAATATTTTTAGATCTATCTCTCTCCCGGAGGTTAGTAAATATAATTAATAACCTACGCTCGGCGTTAAAAAAACTATCTGGCTTTTGTTAACTGCAAGGAAATCTACTGTATCTAGAGGAGTTTCCCCATCTAAATCATAGACTGTAACATTTGTAATAGGGAGAAAGTCAATCTTTTTATTGATTTCATCCAGAAGTCGTCCTCCCGGAATTACATGAACTTCTCCTTCCATACGATGGGTTGTTGTAAGAAGGACTACCGGTATTCTCTCTTTTGTTACTCTAACACCCAAAGATTTTACCTGGCAAAAATTTACCTGAATTTACGCCACTGTTGCCAGGTTACACCTCCTTTCGTAGTTTCCCCTATAAATATTCTTTCTTCAAGAAATATTTCCTTCTGTGAAACTGTAAGATATGATAAAATTTAAAGTCAGTACTCTGTGACCGGTTACGGGTGATTATTTATGTAAAATTATTATTTTCACTTTTCACCACTGGCGACTCGCTCACTTAAGCACTTCAATAATTATTTCTCTTTTTGCCTTTCTTCCTTCATGCCATACACCCAGTTCAACTGCTGTCCCTGATTTTAAAGAACCGAGTTTTCCTATTAAATCTTCGTATGTTTTAACCGTTTTTCCGTTTACGTCAACTATTATATCACCGGGACAGAGACCGCCTCTCTGTGCAGGACTGTTTGCTATAACATTTACAATAAGTACGCCTGTAGAAGTAGGGAAGCCCCATTGCTGTGCCAGCTGTTTTGTTACATTCTGAAGCTTTATACCTATCCACGGTTTTTTACTTGATGTTGAAGCATTTTTGCCGCCCTGCATGAGCTCATTTGCCACTTTTCTGGCAGTATTCATAGGGATGGCAAATCCCAGTCCCTGTGCCACAGTGTTTTCTGTACCCGAAAATATAAGCGTATTTATTCCTATAACTTCACCGGCACTGTTAATAAGGGGACCTCCGCTGTTGCCGGGATTAATGGCTGCGTCTGTCTGTATTAAACCTTTATAGATCGGTAAACTCCCACCTGCATTTATATCCCTTTCAAGAGCACTGACAACTCCTACTGTAACGGTCCAACTGAAATGAAGAGGGTTTCCTATTGCTATGGCAGTTTCTCCAAGTTTTACTTTGTCAGAATTTCCAAGCTTCGCAACCTTTAATCCCTTTGCATCAATCTTTATCAGGGCAAGATCATAATCAGGATGGGCACTTACTAGTTTCCCGTTATACTGTTTCCCGTTGTCCAGAGAGACTGTTATATTTGTCGCATCTCTTATAACATGCCTGTTTGTAAGTATATAGCCATTTTCCTTGAGAATTATGCCGGAACCGATACCTTCCCCGCCCTGGCCGAGAAAATTTTGAGATGCTACATAGGTATCAATATTAACTACAGAAGGTTTTACACGTTTTATGGCATTTATTACTGCTTCTTCCTGCGATGTAAGTGAAGCATAAGCTGAATTTAAAAATCCTCCAAGTGCAAAGACTACAAGAGCCCCTATCAGAGCACTTACTATTGTGTTGATTATAATTAATTTATGAAAAGGTATTTTCTCGTTCATTGTTCAAGATCACCTCTGTATTGTAATGCGTAATACAATAACATTTATATTGACAATGTCACATTTAATAAATTAGCAATTAGTTTTCAGTTAATAATTAAAGCTAATCGCTGACAGCTAATAGCTAAGAACTAAAAACTGATAACTATTTTACCAGAGCAGATAATATGACAATGTCAAGTTATATTATATCATAAGAAATTGGAAGAGTAAAAGAATAATTAAAAGGTATAGGAATTTTCATTTTTAATGGCGTAAAATAAAGCTTTAGATGAAAAACTATTTAGAGGCAATTTATGTAAATAATTAATTATTCTCTGGAAAGGATTTCACCGGAATATTAACGAAATATATTATAATCGTGTCGGGTAACGTGTAAGTGACGTGAGAAGTGAACCTTTTAAATCCCACTTCTGAATAATACTATACTTTTGCAGATTTTAAAAACTGTAAAAAAATGATCTATTCAATTTTCAGGTTTCAGGTTCCGGGTTCTGGGTTTTAATCTTCCTAACCCAATACCCAACAACCAATACCTGTTTAACTATAAAGTCAGCAAAAACAAGGAAATTATGAAAAAGTGCAAAAGTATAGAATAATAATAAATAATCTTTTACGTATCATGCATCACGTAAGAAAGGTTTTCCCTTTATGGCAAAATTCCTCGATGAAAACAAAGAAGTCTGTTCTTTCTGTCATGAGTATACAGACAGCCATACTGAAATAAAGCTTGTTGCCTGTAATAAATGTGAAGAATTGCTCGGCGGGATAAATAGAAAAGTCGGTATGAAAAACAGGGGCACGAAACCTTTAAATGAACCGGCTTTTATACGGAAAGTCAGAGACCTTCCTCTTATCTCTCCCAGAAAAATATATGATATTCTGGAACGCCATGGATACAGAGGACAGGATATGGCAAGAAAAGCTGTTTCTCTTATGGCCTACAGGCATGTAAAGAGACTCAAGAAGATTTATATAGAAAAAATTGACAGAAAAAACCTTCCTCATAAATTCAATTATTTGTTCATGGGTCCTACAGGATGCGGCAAAACCTATATGGTAGAATTGCTTTTTAATAAAATCCTTAAACTTCCGAATATAATAGTTGATATAACTACTTTTTCCGAAACAGGGTATATAGGTGAAGATGTTACTACCATATTAACCAGGTTAATCAATGCTTCCGGAGGTGACCCGGCCTGGGCTTCCTGTGGGATTGTCTGTATAGATGAATTTGATAAACTTGCTACAAGCAGGAGTAATGCAAGATTCAGCGGAGAAGGTACTACAAAGGATGTATCAGGCCTGGGTGTTCAGAGAGAATTACTTAAAATGCTTGAAAGTACTCAGATTCTGGTGCCTCTTGATTATGGCTATTCAGCTTACGGTCAGAAGGTTTCTCTCTCTACAGAAGATATTTCTTTTCTTGCATGCGGTGCTTTTTCCGGTTTTAAAGAACTGTCTTTTTTAAAAAGCGATACCTCTAAAATTGGGCTTGTAAAAGCACCAAAAGCTACTTTCAAAGAAAAGATAGCTGTCATGTTTGAAGAAAGTGAAATAGAAAATGTAGAAATATTTCAATCCTACGGTTTTCTTCCTGAATTACTCGGTAGATTTACAAGGTTTGTACCTTTTGAACCACTTGATGAAAAAACCCTTATGAGGATACTGGAAGATAATGTGATAGATAAATTTAAAGAAGAATTTATTGATGAAGGTTTTGAACTTCATATAACAGATGATGTAATAGATTATATAGTTAAAAAAAGTATAAAAAGGCAGACAGGTGCCAGAGGACTCAGTTCTATTCTGACCAAATGTCTTGAAGATGTGGCTTTTAATACATTTTTCAGCGGCCACCAGGGCAGAATTTCTGTCAGAATTGAAGGTGGCAGACTGGTTACAAAAATTAAGAAAAGTGATTTATAAATAATAAGCTCATATGAAATACGCGTCACGATTTATAAGGAGGTCTATTTATGAATTGTCCCGGTTGTTACAATCAATGCAGAGATGGAGCTAAATTCTGCAGTAAGTGTGGGTATAGATTTGACAGTCCTGATGCCGTACCTCCCACCGCTCCCATACAATCTGTTGAAATTCAGTCTCAGCTACCATATCAGCAGCCATCTGCCGGATATGCTATGGAACCATTCAAACCGCAGCAATTTCCTCCGGCCATGATGGATTTATCTGATTTAAAGAGAAAAGCAAGAAATATTGTCATACTTTTTTCTACTGTTGCAGCAGGTCTTACCGTTATGTGGCTTCCTGTGATAGATCTCTTTTTTATTCTTCCTCTTTTATGTTACATGGTTGTCACTATAGCCAGAATATTCGGCCAGAAACTTACTGTTGATATGGCAAAGGAATTAATTATAACCTGTTTTGCCGGCTCTTTGAGCTTTCTCGGCTCCTATGTATGCGGTAAATTCATACCTTTTATAGGAGGCCTTCTGACAGCACCTGTTATATTTGCATGTACCTATGGTATAGGTGATGTGGCAATTGCATATTTCAGTCAGGAAGGAAAAATAAGCAGAGCCCAGATGAGAGATATATACAGCACGTCTTTCCAGAACAGCAAGAAATATTACAGCGGCGATCTGAATGAAGCAAAGGATTCACTTGAAAATATTAAAGAATATCTTGACCCTCA
>JBEHWP010000188.1:0-9401 GCA_040217665.1 Vulcanimicrobiota bacterium | reverse complement strand
ATCACGCATCACGCATCACGTGTTATTATAATTATAGTTTATCATAAAATCAACTATAATCTATTCTGGTATAATTATTCTCTACACAAAAGTAAACCTCCTTTTTTAAAAATTTTAATTTAAATAAAAAATTTCTTATTTGTAATTTTTCTTACAGATAATGAACACCTTAAAGTTTATAATAAGGGCAAGGTAAGAGTATGAGACTTAGTTAGAGTGTAATACGTTTAGAATTACTAGTTTAACTATGTTTTGACTTTTTTAAATAACCTCCCTTTCTCTCTTATTTGGTCTTGACCTGATTAATCTCAGCTTCTCGAGCTGAGTAAATTTTTTTTCAGATTAAGACTGTATGATCTCAGTTTCTTTCCAGAAGAAACTGAGATTTTTTTTGTAAAAATTATTATAGAAATACTTTTCTCTTTTAGCAGGAATTTCCGGTATAAAGGAAGAATGTAATGATAAAAAGTAAACCAATTTTTAGTAGCCAGGTTGTTGTTAAGAGGAATTATTTAAAGTTTTTAATTAAATAAATGCCGAGGAGGTGAACGTTTAGTTATTTATAAGGTTATTTTTATTTTGAAATATCTCTTAAACTAGAGCAAAAAGGAGGAGGTTTTACGGAATCGGAATAATCTCAAAAGAGGTTATTTTATCCGTAGCTTTTATTATGAAAAAAAATAAACTATATCTTGTTTTATCTATGTTTATTGCACTTATGTTATGTTTAAATCTATTCGCCGGATGCGGTTCCGGCACAGGCTCGTCGGCAAATTCCGACTGGCCTTACAGTAATACGCCAAGTCAGCTTGATCAGACTGGAATTAAAATAAGACTCAGTAATATACAGTTACCGGATCTGGGAGTCAACAACGGAACCTATGAATTATGGGCAAAACTTCCGGGAAATGATGATGTAGCAGATGATTTAGATAATGTCTATCCATTCCCGACAAATGATGATTCAATTGTAAGTCTTGGCAAATTTGTTGTAACACCAAACGGTAAATTAATGGATCCTTCCAGAACAATACTTTTTGGGACTTCAGATCAGACAGCTTTCCCGGTATACGGTCAGACAGTAAATGTTGACCTGAGTAAAGCCTACCGTGTTTATCTTTCAATAGAACCGGCAGGAGAAGATTTCTCAGACCCGACTATCGGCGCAATTATTATGTATGGAATTTTCTCAAACAGAGTATGTCCTATGACATTATATGCAGCAGGAACAAACAATATCTTTATACCTACACAGGATTTTGCCAGTGACAATGTTCCCAGTATGGTTACCCTTGAAAATGCAGGTACACAGGGAACAGGTATATGGTTTAAAAATGGCGCACAGAATTATAAGGGTCTATATCTTCCTACACTTATTACAGGCGGAAAATATAAATATGAGGCATGGGTAAGGGACGTAAATACAGGAACCTATTATTCCCTTGGAAAATTCACAAATCCTGAAGCTGCAGAGCAACTGAATGCTCTGACCTATTCAACCATGAATCCTGCAGGAAGCAAAAAATATCCCTATCCTGGACTGGAATTTTCACAGGCAGGGCAGAATCCCGGTGGTTTTGTAACAAGTGCATTAAATCTTGCAAACGGGAACTACAGAGCTTACATAACACTGGAACCGAATCCGGATAATGATACAAGTCAGCCTTTTATTTTCGTTATGGAAAGTGGTTACCCGAATCCTCAGCCGGCTGTAGCACCATATCAGTATCTGCCATCGACTTTACTTGGCAGTGCCTTTAATGGTGGCACACAGCCAATGATAAGAATGATTACTGAAAAGCATAAAACTGATTCTGATCAGTTTATATTCCTTGATGATATACCTCTGACAAAGGCAACTCTGGAATAATAATCAGAGGGAAACAGGCAGGGGCAGAACAAATTGTTCTGCCCCTGAATTATTTATATGAGACGCGTGACGGGAGGACAGGTGATGGTTTTTGGGTTTTTAATATTCTAACCCAACACCCATCACCCGTAACCCAAAACCTATCACTCACTTTTCACTTTTCACTTTTCATTAAAGTACTGTTCTTTACAGGCTATACCGAGAGTTTCAAGTTCTTTAAGAACAGGCTCATAAATCTCCGGTATTACAGGTATAAGAACACCGTTAAAATTAAATTTGCCTTCCAGGACAAACCTTGTGGCAATGGCAGCAGGAAGTCCTACAGTTCGCGACATAGAAGAATCTCCGAAAGGTATGCCGAAATCTATAAGAGTTGATGTAATCTTTTCCTTATGCTCCGGATATTCTGCCATAAATTCATGATAGAGGACAAGCATGTCTTTTTCTCCGTCTTCATAGGAGAGTTTTTCAAGCATTTTTGCTACAAGTATATCAAGAGGTGTATTCTGTCCCGGAGGAAGAGGCTCGTCACCGAAAAGTCCCAGCCATTCCAGATTTTTTATAACCTGACAATCTTCTTCTATTCCAAGTTTAACAGCCAGATTACCTTTCAAATTTTCCTTAGATAACTGTACAAGTCTGGCAGTAAAATCTTTAAATGTAAGATCTGAAGATATTTCAACTTTTTCATCACTTAAAAAACCCATATCGGCAATTTTTTTGAGAGTTTTGCACCAGCCGGGATATCTGAAGGTCCCACGAAACATAGTTTTTGTATGTTTCAAACCGTATTTCTCTATATAAGGGAGAGAATTTCTATTTGGATATCCTTCCAATTCTCCCACACCCTCTATATTAAAAGTCTTATAATGATCAAATAAATCTTCACCGGGAATAAAAACTTCTTTCCCATCTTCCAGATATTGTGCCGAATTCTTACCTGCCATCAACACTCCTCTGGGACTCCAGGAAAATTTGTATCCGAAAGGTTTATTGTTTGCGTCAGGTGCAGGAAGTCCTCCGCAGTAAGAACGGAAACTGATAATTTTTCCGCCTTTTTTCTCCACATGATGAATAACCTTCATAGCCGACATATGGTCTATTCCAGGGTCAACTCCAAGTTCGTTTAACAGCATTACATTTGCTTCTTTTGCTCTCTCATGTAATTGAGCCATTTTATCACTTACATAAGAAGTTGTGACCATATGTTTTTTAAATTTCAGACATGCTTCTGCTACCTGCACATGATAGGTATAGGGTAAGAGACTTATAGCAAGGTCAACCTGTGAAACAAGGTCGTCTAATTTTGCTCCGTCACGGGTAATATCAAAGGCAAGAGCTACTCCGTTCGGATGACCTTCTATTAAAGCTTCGGCTTTACTTACTGTGCGGCTGGCAACAAGAAGCTTAAAACCATGATCCAGAAGATACTTTACCAGCGGCCTTGATACAAGACCTGCTCCAAGAACCAGTACTTTTTTCATTTTTTTAATTACCTCCTTTAAAATTAGGTGTTGGGTGTTGGGTTATAGGTTTTGGGTTTTAAGGTTCCCAACCCAACACCCAACACCCAGCACCCATAACCCTTATTCACTATTCACTCTATAAAAATTCCTCAAGATACTTATATTTCGGTGTAAGTTTACCCTGATACACAATCATGGCATTTTTAATGGGAGGAGAAAGATTACAATGGTCAAAATCTACTGAATAGTCTGCCCGGGCGATCTCTGGAATAAACTTCTTGAGTTTCTCTCCAAAATCCCTGGATGCTTCTACAGGAAGGATACCTGGCAGATTATCTATTGCCATTACTGCAATCCCTTTCCCTTCAACACCATCTGAAATATTCTCACTCACAGGATCATAAATATAGATAGATTTATCGGCAACTGTACTTTTAACAGTACATTCAATCGCACCGTTTATATCACAGCTAATATCGCCAATAACCAGCAATTTATGTTCACCATGAGTTTTAAGATAATGTCTTGTAACAAGTGCAGGGTATTTATTATCCCAGTATATACAGTTTATCAACATTGTAAGGTGTGGTATATAACGTTCAAAAACAGACTCATATTGTTCAGGATAATTATAATAATCGGAAAGGTCAAATGTTCCGGTTTTCGGTTTTACCATATGCTCTTCTTTAAATACAACCTTATAGAGATGATCTTTAGAATCAAGTTTTTTCGAAAATAATTCTTCCGGACTTATATCTATAAAAGGAAGTAAGTCGAATATCTCCTGAGCACCTCGAGAAACATTCCCGTATCCTGCAAAACCGCATGTAAGTGGGCATATTTCTTCAGGAATCCCTTCTTTTTTAATCTTAAGAGCAATATCCTTAACTGCAGATTTAAGTTTAGCAAGATGTCCATATTTGTAACACTGGTTTAATTCAGAAAAAGGATTTTTAATGCCTTTAACTGACAATCTCTTCCCAAGAGCATAAAGACTTTCAAACATACCTGCATAACCTGCTTCCTTACCAAAAAACAGCAGACGTCTGGAATGTTCATCTACAATCCTTTCATAGTCTATCAACTGGCACGACTTATCCATGATCTGCCTGAGCATAGGCATATTATAACTCTGCCCTTTTACTGTATGAGAAAAAAACAAATAGGTTTTGCCATGAACAAAAAAATTCAGAGGAATTTCTTTTATGGCAATAATTATCGAACATGGAGAAAGATCTTCCTGTACTTTTATCCCTGCCTGTTCGAATTCACTATCACTGAAAGCTCTTATCTCTGAGGGCTGAACGATAAACCCGATAGAACTATCCATAGAAAGCTCTCTGAGCTGGTCAGGCGTGAGAGCAATCCTTTTTTCCCAGATATTCTTATCTTCTCTTCTAAGACCAATAAAAGTTTTCATGAGAACCTCCATCAACATACTCTTGAAATCACATAATTTCCAAGGTCAATGAGGCTATTTTTAGCCTCAGAATCTGCAATACAATTTAATTCTTTAACAGCTAAATTACCGAATTCAACAGCTTTTTCTCTGGAATATTCTATACCGCCATATTTATTTATTAAAGAAATTATTTCATTCAAATCACAGGCATTTTTCCTGTAAAGAACTGTTAATCTAAGTAAGAGTCTTTTATCTTCACTGTCTGCCAGAGTAAAAGCTCTTATTACAGGTAATGTAATTTTCCCTTCTCTCAGATCATTGCCTGCACTCTTACCTGTTTCTTTAGAGGTAAGAGTCAGATCCATAATATCATCAACTATCTGAAAAGCCATGCCAAGAAAACGTCCGTAAGAAGCCAGACTGGAAATAGCATGTTCGTCTGCCCTGCCTACTCTCGCTCCTGCTTCACAGCATGCTGACATAAGAGATGCTGTTTTACATCCGATTATGTTCATATAATCTGTTTCATTTAAATCAAGAGAATAAACATATTTCATCTGCAGGAGTTCTCCCTCACACATAAGAGAAATAGCATAAAAAAGAGGAAGTACTACATCAGGTCTGAAGTCATCCAGAAGAAATTTTAATCCTTTTAAAAGGATATAATCTGCGGCAAATACGGAAATCTTATTTCCCCACTTATAATTTGCTGTTAAAACTCCTCTCCTGAGGTTATTATCATCTATGACATCATCATGAATTAAAGAAGCTAAATGAATAATTTCCGCCGCCATAGATAATTTAATAACATGTATATCATGATTTCCGGAAAATACTTTTTTAGATAATATGACAAGGGCAGGACGTATTCGTTTACCTCCTGCCCTCAATGTATGATTGTAAATCTGAGGTATTTCTTTAACTCCCGATACAATAATATTATGTAAAGAATCCTCTACTTTTAAAAGATCATCTTTTATTAAATTTACTTTTAACATTAACAATATTCCTGTTTAATTCAGCATGTTAGCACTTCAGCATGTCAGTATGTCAGTAGAAAATCTGAATTACTGAAATGCTGAAGTGCTGAATTGCTAACCATTTTTAACTTCCTCTAAATACTTATTTACCTGTTCCAAAAATTCTCCCTCTGGTTCAAGGGCTAGATAGGTTTCAAAATTATAAAGGGCATCTTCCATCTGCCCCAGTTTAATATATACTTCACCAAGATGAAATCTGACTTTGGCATATTCAGGATCTATCTCAATAGCTTTATTAAATTCTTCTATGGCCTGTTCAAATAACCCGAAAGCCATATAAGCAAGCCCCAGATTTCTATAGGCAGAAACAACATAAGGGTTTAATTCAAGAGCTTTATTTGCCTCTGTAACGGCAAGCTCCCATTGTCCCATGGCTCCGTAAAGATGGCCAAGATTATTATGGGCTTCAACAAAGTCAGGAGCCACATCAATAGCTTTCAGATATTCATTTAAAGCTTTATCATAGTCACCGGTCTTATAATAAGCATAACCAAGATTATTCCTTACAGCATAATCATCAGGGTTTATTTCCAGTGCTCTGTTAAATTCCTCTATGGCTTTATCAATAGTACCCTGCTGAAAATACACTACTCCCAGATTATAATGTCCGTTTGGGAAGGAAGGATCTAACTCAAGGGCTTTACAATAACACGTACCGGCTTCATCCAGAATTCCCTGGGAAAGATATAAATTTCCAAGGCTATTTATGATGAAAGGATCACCGGGAGAAAGTTCAATAGCTTTTTGATAATTATCCACTGCAAATTCTATCATACCCTGTTCTACGAAAATATTGGCAAGGCTGTAATAAGCATCCACATAAAAAGGATCCAGGTCTATAGTTTTCTGGTATTCCTCTATGGCACCTTCTATATTTTCTATTCTGACAAATGCCCTGGCAAGACTGTTATGAGTTGCACCATCATTAGGTTCTATATCTATAGCATCAAGATATTTCTCAATAGCTTCTTCAATTTTTCCCTGGTTAAAATATAAATTTCCTAAATTTATAATAGCCGTAACATCGCCGGGACTGACTTCAACTGACCTGAGGTAATAATGTTCTGCAGTAGAAAAATCCTGTTCTTCAAAATAGATATTACCCAGCATAAGAAAAGAAAGTCCATGGCCGGGGTCAATAGATAATACCTTTTCAAATTCATCAATTGCTCCCTTATAATCACCTTTCTCCATAAGACTGCAACCTGTAGTATAATGGCTATAAACTTCAGGATCTTCATAGGACAAATCTTTCATAACAAACTCCTCATTATATTAATAATCGTGATGCGTGACGCGTGACGCGTGACGCGAGGCTGAATGTTCACCTGTGGTAATGTATGTTATATTATACAAGTTTTTTGTTATTATTGCAAATATATACGTTTAAAAATTATTCACTGACTGTAGATTTTTGCAAATTATTTTTTGCATATACCCGAAAAAGAAGGAGTATTTACTCAATATAAAGAATATTTTTATAACTGAATAATCTTCGCGTCACGCGTCACGCGTCACGCGCCACAATCAGGAGAATGTAATGGTGACAGATAACAATTCAGATAATCATTCCCATATAGAAACCTGTTATTCTGTAAATGATTTTTCCGGCCAGTTAAACATACATTATAAGAGCTTTCTTGAAACATGCAGAACAATCAAACATAAAAAATATAATCCTTCACATGTATTAACGATTACCCCGAGACCTGATCACCTGGCTGCAGTAAAAACTTTATCTCCCATAAGTCTGGAATTAATACCTGATAAAAGCTTTGAACAGAGTTTAAATCCTGATAGCTCCTTCTATCATTATTTAATGGGAAATTCTCTGTTTCAACAGGAAAAATTTCAGGAAAGTGTCTGTGCTTTTCAATATGCAGTAATAATAGACCCTTCATTACATAATTACAGATATAATCTGGGATGTGCCTGTATGAAAATCTTTGATTTTCGAAAAGCTCAAAGAGAATTTAATAAAGCTATAACACTCAAAGATAATATAGCAGATTATTACCATAATATGGGTATAGCTTTCTATTGCATTGATGATCTGTGTGAATCAATAAAATCCATTGAACATGCTATAAAACTTGAAAGCAGTAATGAGAAATTTCGTAATAATCTGGAAAAAGTAAAAGCAATGAGAGTATTTATGTTCTGGAAAAAACTTGCAAAAGACTGGAGTAACTGGTAACACGTATTATGTCCAAGATTGAAGATAAAAACCTGAACCTCTTTTATAAATTTAAAGAGAGGGACAGGGTAAATTATGAAATAAATAAAACTATAATAGAAAAAATCATTTCTAAAGAAAATGTATCTTTACACTCCCGGCAAACCTTTACCTCTCACGTAGAGCAGAATATAACACATATTGATGACAGGGGACTTATAAGTATTACTATAAAAGACAATAATAATATAAAAGAGATAAAAATAGATAATAAAGGTAATACTGTAACAGGATCATATATCTTCGTTTTACCGGACGAAGAAGTAAAACTTAACAGTATATGGACAGGAAAATATAAAATTCATCTACCTTTTTTATTGTCACCACTTGAATATAACATGACATGCTTACTGGCTGAATACAGATATCTGAAGGAGTATAACTGTGTCAGGATAAAAGTATTACCTGGAGAAATAACATGTCCTTTAATATTAGAAGATAACGTTACCTGTAATCAAATAACCTCCTTCGACGGAGAATTTTATTTTGCTCCCGAAGAAGGATTAATTGTGAAATCTGTTCAGAGAACAAATGTAATAGCCAGGATAGAAACATTTCTACTTGACAGTACTTTAGAAATAGTATGGGAATTAAAAAAGTAAGCTTTTAATTATTTGAGCTATATCAAGAGATTAACAGAGTAAACTTTTAATGTTCTATTCCTCTCGTAAGAGATTTATCAGCATTTTACATGTCTGATCATCCTTTTCAAGAGCTAACACTTTCTGAAAAGCCTCAATGGAATCAGACCATTGTCCCAGTCTATAATAAACTATACCAAGGTTAAAGTAAGAATCTACATGTTCCGGATCATAGGAAACGGATTTTTTAAAAGCATTTGGAGCCTGATCCAAAAACTTTGGATTATCACACAGAGAAACGCCAAGAGAAAAATGTATGTCTGCTTCTTTTGGATTATATTCAACTGTATCTTCTTTCTTTTTAGGCCCCATAAAAATTTCCTTAATTTTATCCAGAAGAGAGCTTGAATTTTTAAATGTAGGCTTACCTTTAATGGGTGCAGAAGATAATTTTGTAGTTTTCTTTGCCCTGTTCTTTCTGGAACGTCTGATCTGAAAATGAGGAGAATTATCATATTCTTTTCTTTTTTCTTCATCACTGATTATATTATAAGCTTCAACAAGTTCACCCATTTTTTGATCCAGAAGGGATTTTGAGCTGGTATCCCCTTCATGATAAATTTTAGATTTCTTTCGGTAAGCAGCTTTAATCTCTGCATCTGTTGCAACAGGAGGGATATCCATTATTCTATAAGGATCACGCTTTATTGCCATCTTTTAATCTGCCTTTCTTTAATTATTTGTAAGCGTTCAGCTATCAGCAGACATCAGTCAGCTTTTACAGGAATTACATAATAAATGTCGTT
>JBEHWP010000187.1:0-9419 GCA_040217665.1 Vulcanimicrobiota bacterium | reverse complement strand
GGCTACAACAGGAGCATTGACTTTTATGCTTGCCGGTATAGCTTTCGTTTCTCTTCTTGTAGGAGGTATAGGTATTATGAATATAATGCTTGTGTCTGTTACGGAACGCACAAGGGAAATAGGACTTCGTAAAGCTATAGGAGCAAGGAAAAATGATATATTATTTCAATTTCTTATAGAGGCTCTTGTACTGGGTATAACAGGAGGTATTATAGGTATCCTTCTGGGACTCGGATTATCCAATGTCTATACCTATATAGCTGCAAGCAGTGCTCTTAAGATGTTGAGTAAAACCTTTATATCTATAAATTCCATCATACTTTCTTTCTCTTTTTCCGCACTGGTTGGCATATTTTTCGGCCTTTATCCTGCGAGGAAAGCTGCATCCCTTGATCCGATAGATGCTCTGAGATATGAGTAAAATCAAGAAAGAAAGATCTTTACAATTTTTTACAAAAAAGTAAAACTTATGTAATACCTTTACTTTATAATCAGAGAAGGTTTTAAATATTTATATAGAAATATAATAAAAAAAGGGGGGTTTTATATAAAACCCCTGAATTCATGAGTGGATAAATTTATGAAAACATATATGACAGACAGAGATAAAAGAATAATATACAGCTTTATATATTCCCTTTATATTATAATTTTTCTTGTATGCAATAACCTTCCTTCTTTCGGTAAAGATGAAGAAACATTGAAACTGAATCTTTCTGATTGTATAAAAATGGCAATAGATACCAATCCCTCTATAATCAAAGCAAGGGCAAACATAGATGTGGCAAAGGCAAACAGAACTCAGGCTTTATCCGGTTTCTACCCTATTATAAAGATGAATTCTCAATATAACAGAACCAACGCACGTTCAACGTCCATATCAGGGACAGGAGGGACTGTAGTTTCTACGCCTGACAGTCAGAGTTCTTACACCAATTTTACTTTATCACAGCGTATTTTTGACAGTTTCAAAACATGGAAGAATTATAAATACAGTGATGCCCAGCTTGAGAATGCCGAATATGCCCTTCAGGAAGCGTGTAATAATCTTGCATTGAACGTAACTCAGTATTATTTCAATGTTATTTCGGCAGCAAATCTTGTTAAATTGAATGAAACCCTTGTCCAGCAATCTATCAATCATCTCGAACAGACAGAGGCAAACTACAGAGCAGGTATTGCTCCTAAAGCCGACACCTATTCTGCCCAGGTAAATTTCACAGAGGCAAAGGTCAATCTTCTGGATGCTCAGAATAATCTGAGGATTAAAATGGCCAATCTGAAAAATTTAATAGGTTTAAAAAGAGATGTAAATGCCGATGTTATAGAAGAACATTTTGAACTCAACTATAAACCGCAGTTACAGGAATCAATAACAAATGCTCTGGAGAAAAGGCCGGAATTGAAAGAAATGATAGCACAGATTCAGGCACAGACCGTACAGATTGAAATTCTTACACTTAACGTAATGCCACAGCTTACCGTAGATGTCGGATTAAATCTGGATGCAGCCAGAGATCCTTCCCTTACCACTAATTATTATACAGTACAGGCCAATTTTACCCTCCCTCTCTTCGATGGTTTTAGCAGTTCATCAAAAATAGATGCCGCAAAAGCAAGCAAAACCAGTCTGGAGGCAGGGAAACTGGATACAGAAAAATCCATAAGCCTGGAAGTGGAAACATCCTATTATAATCTTGAGACAGCTTTTGCAAAGATTGAATTAACAACACAGCAGGTAGAAGAGGCGAATAAAAATCTTCAGGTCGCTGAAGGACGATACAGGGCAGGAGTTTCACCCTTTCAGGAACTTCTTGATGCACAGGTAACCTTCAGCAGATCTATGACTGAATTGATTGTTGCAAAATATAATTATCAAATAGCCCTGTTCACATTTAAAAAAGCTGTAGGAGATGAATTATTGTAACATCTATATTATATGAGAATTGCAACGCGTAACGTGTAACTCGTTACGGGAGGAAAAAATTCTCATACTTCAGTCAATAGTAATTCATCTCCATCTAATTGCTTCGTTATACTACGCAATATAGATGGAGAATTTTGAGGTCTTGTGCGTTAAATTATTTAGATAAATTGCTTCTACTTAATTTTCATATTATGATAAATTTCTTGTTCCATTTTATATAAAATTACCTGTCATTTTCAAACACAATCCTTATTCATTTTTTTGAATTTATCCCTTGCTTTTTTCACCTTTTTCAGTCATAATAATTCAGATATTTCATTTTCTGAATTTTTCTTATTTTTTACTATATTCCAGATGATATCAGGCAAAAATATGTTACATTTTTATTGAAAAATTTACAGGAGAAGATTGTTTATGAAAAACGTTAAAACACTTATTATATTTATTATAATACTTATAATATGTTCAGCCGGTTTTTATGTGTATAAAACAAAGCAGAAAAAAGCGGATAAAAAAAAAGATTACCAGACAGTTAAGGTTACGAAAGATAATCTTGAGGTGATTATAACTGCTACAGGAGTAGTTAAAGCAATAGTGCAGATAGATATAAAATCAGAAATAGGAGGAAAGGTTATAAAATTACCTCATGAAGAAGGAGAAACTGTTGCGGAAGGTGATCTGCTTGCTATAATTGATGATACCCAGTTAAAACAATCATCCCTGCAGACAGATGCAGATTACAGGAACAATCTCTCAAAGCTTAAACAGGCAGAAACATCCGTAGAATTTCAGAGAAGACACAGTGATCTTACAATAGCAGGAAAAAAAGAAGAGCTTGCCAGGGCGGAACTTGTTTATAAAAATGCCATGGAAGAATTGAGGGAACAGAAAGAAATCACAAAATCAGCCATAGAACAGGCTACTTCTTCACTTGAAGTGGCAAAGAAACAGCTGGAGAAAACCCGGGCCGGTTCGAGAAAACAGGAAATAGCAGCAAAACTTGAGCAGGTAGAACAGGCAGAAGTTACCATGGAAAATGCCAGAAAAGATTATGAACGGCAGAAAGAGCTTTACAAAAATGAGTTTGTTGCCCAGAAAACTGTCGATGATGCTGAGAAAACATACCTTCTTGCAAAATCTCAATATGAAGCGGCACAGGTAGCTTACGATATGGCTGTTGAAGGAAACAGGCCTGAAGATATAGAGATAGGTCAGGCACAGGTTGAACAGGCTGAAAAAAATCTAAAGTACCAGATAACAAAAGGCAAACAGGATATTGCTGTTAAAGAAAGAACTCTCCATATAGCGGAAACAGATCTGAAGGGAGCAAGGATAAATCTGGAACAGGCCAGAACCGAGGGACTTCAGGTAAGCATGAAAGAAAATGACCTTGCATCTACCGGTGCTCTCCTGGATAAATCAAAAGCTTCAAAAGACCAGTCAATAGATCAACTGTCCAAAACAAAAATACTCTCACCTGTTAATGCTCTGATTATCAGCAGAACAGTGGAAGTAGGTGATGTAGTCGCATCTCAGACTATGTCAAGCGCAGCAGGAACTACTTTAATGACTATTGCCGACCTGGGTGAGATTTATGCAGAAACTACTATTGACGAATCGGATATAGGAAAAATCAAACTTAACCTTCCTGTTACAATAATGGCTGCTGCCTATCAGGATCTAAACATACCCGGTTATATAACACATATAACCCCTCAGGCTTCACAGGTTGAACAGATACCGACATTTAAAATAAGAATTAAAATATTACTGGATAAAATTAAAGAACAGGATTTACCGGAGGGAAAGAAGCGCTATGAGTTACTTTACCCGGGTATGTCCGTAGATGCAGATATTTATGTAGACAAAAAAGACTCTGTTTTACAGGTTCCTCTGGAAGCAGTATGGGAAAAAAAGGGGAAAAAATATGTTACCCTTGTTAAAGCTTCTAACAGCTTTGAAGATGTGGAAGTTACGACAGGACTTAAGAATAATGTAATGGTAGAAATAGTAAAAGGGCTGAAAGAAGGGGATGAAATCAAGCTTCCGGAAATTAAAGGAGGAAACCAGACTCCTGGACCGGGTGGAGGTCCGGGAGGCCCCGGCGGAGGCAGAGGAGGTAGAGGAGGTTTCTAAAAAGTTAAATATAAATAAAATTTATTAAGTATCTTATATGTTTCCTCACCTGTAAACATTGACTGAGTGGGATTATTATGTTACAATTATCATAAGATAGCAAAATAAAATACATTATTTGTGAATTACAATGAAAAAAAACATAAAAAAAGCATTCAGTTTAATAGAAGTTATCTGGGGAGTCCTCATACTGTCTATTATTATAGTCAGTGTAACAGGTATTTTCACAGGCATACTGGTTTCAACGAAAAAAAGTGAAAAACTTGTTGTTGCTACAAACCTTGCCCAGAAACAACTGGAATATATAAAACTTATGGGGTTTTCCGATATTCCAACTTCTCTCCCGATGGATCTAGACGGTCGTAATAATGGTGTTAAGGCCACTGGAACATCGGGCCATTATTTTCCTGCCTTTCCGGTACCTCCTGAGCCTCTCAGGGAAGTTGTAGACGGAGTTACTTATTACTACAGAATACAGGTAAAAGATTTGAGCGGTGTCCCCGGCAGGGGTCTGGTAAGCATAACAGTTACAGTATACTGGGATCAGGCCGATGAAAACAGCGGTAAAAATTTTGTTTCTCTCGAGTTATATAAAGCACAATAAGGAGCTTTGTATGAATAAGAAATGTAAACTTTACGGTCATACTGTAATGGAAATGGTTATGGCTATTTTAATTTTCAGTATTTTTCTTGCATGTGCTTTTGCTGTATTCAGCTACGGATTAAAAAACTGGAAACTCGTTGAGACAAAAGGTGATGTTCAAAATCAGGCAGAAGTGGCTATGGGCAGAGTCCTGAGTGACATTACTGCTACAGATATTACAACTATTGTAACAGGCACCAGTCCCGTACATTATGTAGCTTTTGAAAGTGCTGTAAATTCTTCTACAGGTGATGTAGAAAAAGAAAATGCCGCAATTGTATGGAAAGGATATGTATTATATTATACGTCTCCTTCTGACACAGGTAAACCTGATAAAAAACTTTTAAGAAAATTTATACCTCATGCAAACAGGACAACGCCAAAACAGATTGATGTTACAAAAATGTCTTTATATCTTACAGATACACCTCCGTCCCCCGCTTCAGGTGAAGAACTGAGGACTGTTGCCAGAAATATTTACAGTATGGATATAAGCGTTAATCCGAATAAATATATAGTAGATCTTTCCATTGTTACACAGAAGAGATTCTCCGAAAAAAGACTATCCTATGATAAAGATTTTTCCGATAATGTGGGGAACGAAAGGGTAACCCTGAAAGCCTCTGTTATGCCCAGAAACAGTCAGGATTAATGTAAGGAGGGATAATAATGAAAAAGAATAAAATAAATCACGGTATGGCTCTGATTACCATATTATTAATGATGGTCATACTGATTATGTTAACAGTGACTCTCATAACAGTAAATACAAATAATCTCTTATATACATTGAATTATAATACCAGAGTGTCGGCACTTATGGCAGCAGAGTCAGGAGTGGCCTATGCCATATATGAATTACAGAGTGATCCCAACTGGTCTCCTCCGGATATTAGCAAACAATGCAAAAATGGTAAATTCAGAATATATTTTAAGCCCGGTACAACATTAACAGACTATTATTCCGTAAATAATCTGAACGGGGAAGGTGTTGTAAACGGCTATAAAGAGCCAAACGGTGTTCCTCCTCATACAGTAAACTTGATAGTTACAGGACAATCAGGCTCTACAGTAAGGAGAATAAAGGTAACACTCGGACGGGCCAATATAAGCGAAGGAGGCAGATGCAGCGGTACAGCCAACATATATGCAGATCAATTTATAATACAGCGTGCCACAACAGCAAAAGATACCAATCAGGGAGGTTCCTTTCATTCCAATTACAGAAACCCTTCCGATCCGAATGAAAATTCCATATCAGCCTGTGATATTTTAAAAGGAAATACAAATGTAAAAGCCTATGGAGGAGTAATAAGTGCCTGCGGTGGCATAGATATAAGAGACAGTGATGTTAACAGTATGGGCACACAGTTAAGACCGAAGGTTGAGCCAAAACCGATACCTGATGTGGATATAAAGAAACTGGTATTATCCAAATCAGGCACAAATCCTGCTTCCGGCGGCACATACAGGATTACGCAGACCACCAAAGGAGGTCAGTTCCAACTCCTGAACGAAAGCGACATCCCTGTAACCATACCATATACCTATATAGATCAGGATACAGGACAGCTTGTATTCACAAAAGATGTCTATTTCAGCAGTGATGTAAAATTTGAATTTCCCATGAAGGATGCCAGATATGCCACTGCAGGAGTGAGACTTGAGAAAACAGGCGGTGTCTATCCGTCACTCTATGTAAACGGAAGCAACAGGGATACAAACAGTTTCTGGGTAATGGGCAAGGTAGAGGGAAATGGTTCCATATATAATACAGGAAGTACAAAATTTATAATGGAAACAGATCTTGTGGCAAGTGAAGAAACAGGTACAGAATTATTAAGCGAAGGAGATATAAATATAAGTCTTCCTGCAAGCAGAATAAGTCCTATAAATCTGAGCCTGACAGGTGCTGTGCTGACACATGGCAATCTGAATGCCACAGTGCTTGACCCAAATGGTTCAGATAATCCTTCAGTGGCAATGACCGGTGACAAATGGCCCAATGACTGGGTGGAAAAGTCTTATAACACCAATGTTTACGGTTCAGGGACAGAAGAGATTACAGGAGCCATTGAAATACCTCTACCGGGGCCTCCGCCGTTAAATCCTTCTGATAATGCAACATGGACTATGAAGTTTTTCCCGGGCAAAAGTATTTATGATAATGCTAAAACAATGGGAAACAGTACCATAAAATTAACAGCCAATGGAGATGGTTCTTTCTCTTTTACAGGTTCTGCATACGTAGTAGAAGTAAATTTTTACAGGGATGGTCTTCTTGTTACACCTGACAATGATGATCTTGAATTACTTACTCCAAACGAATTCAAATATGGCTCCTATCCTCAAGCCTGGTATCCTTCTAATTCTGCAATCAAAATAAATGGTGTCAGTTACAGTAGCACAGGTGGTAGGAATGTACTTTATCCATTTATGTGTGATGCCATCAATGAAATATTCGGAGGGTCATCTTCCAATATCGATCTCACAGGTAAAGAATTGTATGCTCCAGATATAAAAATAACAGGTGCTCTTGTTGTTACAGATCCGAATAATCTGGATGGTACAGGCGTGCCTAACAGTTATGCAGGAAATATAAACGTAAATCTTACAGGACCGAAGAACAAAGGAGATTTTACAATAGTTCATTCCAGAAATTACGAGAAACTCCTTGCTTCACCTGAAATAAGGTCAAAAATAGTAGTGAATACATGGGAAGAATTACACTAATACCATCTGGCTATCAAACATAGTGCTTTGCCTGCCCGGTGCTCCGGGGAAAAATATCACGGCAGCAGATGGTATTTAAATCGAACATAATGCAAACTGTTATGATGTAAGCTCTAACAGATATATATTCCAGTTTAGATTTTTTCGGAAGAGCGCCGGGCCAGGCAAAGCCAGGGAATTCATAAACTAAACTCTAAAAAACAACTTTAAATCTCCTGATCCTTCCGGCATATCCCTTGAGAGGTATGCTTTCCAGTTCCTGAAATCTTATCTGTGAATCCTTCAGTATATTATATGTATATTCGGAAACCAGAATTTCTCCGGGAGCGGCACAGGAGCAGAGCCTGGCAGACAGATTTGTAGCATCTCCTATGGCGGCATATTGAAGATATTCATCATCGCCTATATTACCTACAAAAGACATACCTGTATTTATTCCAATTCCTATATCTATTGTGATTTTTCCTGCTTTTCTCCACCTGTTATTCAGTTCTCTTACTGCTTTTTGCATATCTATTGCAGCAAGGACTGACATAAGGGCATGATCTTCTCCCGGCACAGGTGCGCCCCATATGGCCATAAGGGCATCTCCTATGTATTTTTCAAGGGTTCCGTCTTTATTGAATACTATTTTTACCATAGGCGGAAAATATTCGTTAAGCATATTGGCTACTTCTAGAGGATTTTTCTTTCCCGAAAGTTCCGTGTAATTCCTTATGTCACTGAAAAGAATTGTCACACACATTTCTTCTCCCCCTTTTCCCACATATGCAGGTTCTCTGATAAGAGTATCAATGGTATTGGGAGAAAAAAACCGCTCAAAACGGCTTCTTACCTTTGCATCATCTTCTATTTTTTGATGAAGGAGAGAGTTTTCTACAGCTACGGCTGCCTGGGCGCTGAAAGCAGTAACAAATTTCAAATCTTCCTCTGTAAATCTGTCAACAGGTCTCTGGGCGTCTGCATATAATACACCTAAAAGATTATCCTGTGTTTTCAGAGGAACACAGACACATGTTCTTATGCCATGAACCTTTACACTCATGGCACTTTTAAACTGTTCATCCTTCAGGGCATCTTTAACCAGTAATCCCTCTTCTTCCAGCAATACCTTATTTATTATACTCATACTCAATACCGGTTCTTCTTCTCCCTGAAGGTCATAACGCTTTCTAAAAATTTTATATTTAAAAACCGGTTCCAGATGTGCCGTTCTTACGGCATTACCGGAAATATCCCTGTCCAGTATCCAGATGGCCGCCCTGTCAAGATCCATTATTTCAAATAAAACAGACAGTATTTCTTCTATCTTCACTTCTATCCTTTCCGGTTTGCTCAGAGCAGTACTGGCTGAAAGTAAAATCTCCAGTTTTTTCTTATCTCTCAGGTGTTCTTCTCTGTCTGAAAGTTTCAGGGTTGAAAGCCATTTTGTCTTATCGTGACTCAGAAAATCTTTTATACTTGCTGCCATACCGACAGAGACCTTCCTGTCAATAAGATGGGTTTCATTGAGTTCGGTTTTACTCTCCTCCAGTTTTTTATCATCTTCATCGGCAGGATAAAATTGAATTCTGTCTCCATGTTTCAGGATTGCCCTTGTTATGCGTTTACCGTTAATATATGTACCTGCAGTACTGTTTAAATCGGTAATATATAACAGTCCGTCAATTAAATCTATAGTGGCATGATGGCGCGACACTCTGGCATCATTTACTATTATGTTGTTGTTTTTGTTTCTCCCTATACCTGTAGACGATGAAGAGAGAATAAAACTGTTACCTTTTAAAGGTCCTTCATAACCTGTTAATTTACATACAGGTCTGTTATTCCGATCATGTTCTTCCGAAAATAAAAACATAAATATTCACCTTCATTAAAAATTTGTAAGAGTTCAGCTATCATCAGTCAGCTTTTATCAGAATTACATAATAAATGTTATGAAATATTTTAGCTGATAGCTAAGTACCGCTCCAGATAAGT
>JBEHWP010000186.1:0-9441 GCA_040217665.1 Vulcanimicrobiota bacterium | reverse complement strand
TACCGGATAACTTTTTCTCTCAGGCACCTTTATTATCCAGGAGAAAAGATATCTTTTAAAGGTTATATATACAGCACTGACAGGAAAGGCTCTCATGAAGAAAATATTAATTTAAAGATATATAAAATACCTGCTGATTTGACTGCCGATAAATATAAAAATTATTCTTTACAATCTGCATCTCTGGAAGAAATAAATAAAAGTGTTACAATAAAACCCTATGACAATCATTACTCCAGAGGAGAGTTTATTCTAAATCTTCCTGAATTATCTTCAGGCGTTTATTACCTGGTAGCTTCTACTTCGAGAGATTCCATTTCTGCTTCAATAAGAATAAGTGCAATTGCCCTTTCTGTAAAAATTTCAAAAGATATGCTTCTTTTATCCATACAGGACAGGAAAAGTTCTTCCCCTCTAAAAGGAGATATAAAGTTTTTTGCAGGCAATGAAAGGAGAAATTACAGCACCGATAAAAATGGAATTCTTCCTGTAAATCTTAAAGGTTTTAAAAGTGGAATTCAATGCAGAATACTGGCTGTGTGTAATGATGATACCTGTGAAATCAATTTCAGACTTCCTGACATCAGGCCGAACTTTATGGCATATATTTATACTGACAGACCTGTTTACAGACCTTCTCAGAAAGTCTCTTTTAAAGGTATCCTCAGAAATGAGAAAAATGGAAAACTTGAATATGTAGCCGGTGAAGATATGAAAATTTCAATAAAAGATGCTAAAAATAACGAAATTTATAAGAAAAATATTAAAACAGATGATTATGGCGCTATCTCAGGAGATATTATTCTTTCTGAAGAACCTCCTCCGGGAACATATACAATAATCTGCACCGCCCCTGACGGACAGACAAAAGAAGGTACTTTTCTGGTTGAAGAATACAGAAAACCGGAATTTAAAATTACTGTAACACCGGATAAGGCAAATTATGTCAGGGGAGATACTATGACTTTTAATATAGATGGGAAATACTATTTTGGTGCTCCTTTACCTGAGAAAGAATATAAATGGCACATATACAGAGATTATTATTCCCCTTCTTTCTGGAATAACTGGTGGGAAGAAGAGGTTTTTCCCGAGAATTCCGTAGATTCATATGAAAGTCAGGAACTCAAAACAGGGCAGGGAAGAACGGATAAAAACGGTAAAGGATCTTTCTCTTTTCCTTCACAAGAGATTAATTATGATGCACGTTATACTGTTGTAGTAACCATGACAGACGAAAGCAGAAGAGAAGTGACAGGAAGCACAAAATTACTTATAACAGGAGCTTCTTTTTATTTTATAATTACACAGGACAGGTATGTTTATAATCCCGGTGAAAAGGGCAGTCTCAGGATAGAGGCGAGGGATTATGAAGGACATCCGATAGAAACGGATTTTATTCTGGATTTTAATTATGAAAATTATGATAAAGAAAAGAAAAAATGGAAGTGGAAAACTATTGAGTCAGTTAAATTAAAAACTGACGGCGGGAATGTGTCTTATGATTTTGTTCCCGAAAAAGAAGGTTATTATCAGGTGATTTGCAGGGCTAAAGATCAAAATCGTAATATGGTAAAGAAGAGTATTGAACTTTATTCCTACGGAGGAACTGATTATTATAACTGGAATAATCTGAATAAAGTAGATATAATACCTGATAAGCATATATATGAACCGGGTGATACTGCATATTTCCTTATTGTATGTCCCTATGAAGGTATAAAAGCTTTTCTTACAGTGGAAGGACATGATATACTGGATTACAGAATAATTGATCTCTCCAATAAAACAGCATGCTATAAAGTAAAAATAACAGATAAATATACACCTGATTTCTATATTTCAGTAAATTTTTTTCGTAACGGAAAATTTTACACTCAGAGTAAGAAAATAATATGTCCTCCTGATGATAAATTCCTTACTGTTTCCCTGGAACGTGACAAAGAAAAATACAGGCCCGGAGAGAGAGGAAAATTTATAATTAAAACGTTTGACAGGAAGAAAAGACCTGTATCGTCTCAGGTTTCTTTCGGACTTACAGATGAGTCTAGTTATGCTGTATCAGATGAATTTGTTCCGAATATTCAGAAATTTTTCTATGGTGCAAGAGGCAACAGTATTTTTACGTATAATTCCTTAAGAAGAGGAGAGTATGGCCTGTATTCAGATGTTCAGGAAGGTGCCATAGATGATAACGATATTGAAAGAGGAACGATAGATGATTTTGCCTCAGGTGTTGTTAAGCCTGATTTTACAGGAGAATATTTCCCTGATACTGCCTGTTTTAACCCTTCAATCATAACAGATCAGAATGGCAGAGCAGAAGTAAATATAACTTTCCCTGACAGTATTACTAACTGGAGGGCTACTGCCAGAGCAATAAGTAAAGATACAAAGACAGGAGAAAAGACGGAGAAAGTTATAGTTATGAAAGACCTTCTGGCAAGGCTCATTATGCCGGGATTTTTTACTGAAAAGGATGAAGCGGTCATAACAGGTATAGTCCATAATTATCTGAACGGTGAGAAAATTGTTTATGCAAAGCTTGAAATAGACGGCGGTATTGAATTTATTGATAAAAATAAACAGCAGTGTAAAGTTCACGTTTCCCCTGACGGAGTTGCAACAATAGACTGGAAGGTGAGAGTAAAAAAACAGGGGCCATGTGAGGTAAAACTCATTGCACTTACCGACGAAGAATCTGATTCTGTGAAAATAACTGTCCCTGTTTTGCCTCATGGTAAAGAACAAAGTGTTTCAATTTCTGGACTCACCGGAGATAAAGCTGAAGAAGAAATCACTCTTCCAGATAATGCAAAAAGAGATTCCTCTGAATGCGTCATAATGCTCGAACCATCCCTTTCTTCTTCTCTTCTTTCATCCCTGGAATACCTCACAGGATATCCCTATGGATGTGTGGAACAGACTATGAGCCGTTTTCTCCCGTCTGTAATAGTGGCAAAAACTCTGAAAGAACTGAATTTACATATAGATAAAGAACTTCCTCAAATGGTAAGGGCAGGTTTTCAGAGACTTTATAATTTTCAGCATCCTGACGGAGGCTGGGGATGGTGGGCCAGGGATAAAAGCCATCCCTTTATGACAGCCTATGTTGTTTATGGCATGTCTCTGGTAAAATCGGCAGGTTATGAGGTTGATGAAAATAGATTGAAACATGGCATAAAATGGCTGAAAAATAATTATGCCGGAGAAAGAGATATAAATACAAAGGTCTACATGGTTTTTTCTCTCGTAACTGCCGGAGTTGACTGTAAGGAATGGCTTATGTCGCTTTATGATGAATATGAAGCATTTAATCCTTATTCTATGGCAGTCTTTTCTCTGGCTCTTGACAGGGCAGGTTTACAGAAGGAAGCAAAAAATGTAATTGAAATTCTGGAGACAACTGCAGAAACATGGGAAACAACTGCTTCATGGCCGGGAGGTTATGGATGGACTGAGAACAGAGTGGAAAGTACTTCTTACTGCCTTATGGCACTTATATCTGTAAAACCTGAAAGCAAACTCATTCCTTCCATAGTAAAATATCTCTGCTTAAACCGTAAAGGACATTCCTGGTATTCTTCAAAAGATACTGCTTCTGCAGTAATGGCTATTACGGAATATATAAAGATTACAAAAGAATTGAATCCTGATTTTGAAGGGAATTTATATGTTAATGGCAAAAAAATAACTTCCTTTAAATTTACAAAAGATGATATAGGTACATCCGGTAAAAAGATAGAAATACCTTTCAGAGATAGGCTTACTGCCGGGGCAAATAAAATAAAATTTGAAATGAAAGGTTCTGGCATGCTTTATTATAGTATTTATCTGAAATATTATACAGATGAAGAACATATAATGCCGGCAGATTCAGGTTTTAATATTACCAGGAAATTTTATCTTATTGAACCTGGCCAGTCACCTGATGCTAAGAAGGAGATACCTCTAAGCGACAGGGGAGAGATGGAAATAAAGAGTAATGACCTGATACTGGAAGAACTTGAAATAAGTGGTTATCAGGATTCCGAATATCTTGTTATTGAAGACCCGAAACCTGCAGGTTGTGAATATGTTCCCGATAAGATAGAAAGTTATTCCCCTGATGAACATTGGGATTACTGGTTTACTCACAGGGAATTAAGAGATGAAAAATGTGTCTCTTTTACCACTTATTATCATGGCGATACAAGTAAGATTACCTGTAAACTCAGAGCGGAAACCCCCGGTATATTTCATGTAATGCCTGCAAGAGCCTATCTTATGTACACAGGTGAAGTATACGGAAACAGTGACGAAACAATAATAAATATTTCAGATAATAAAGAAAAGATAGGCCCCACTCCTGTTCCTGTTACACTCTCGGAAATGAGACAGTTTAACCCTTCGGTAAAGATTGAAGAAAAGAAAAAAGAAAGTATTGTTTCTGTAAGTAGCCTGGTTGTCATCCTTGTACTGGTAATAGTTGTCGTGATTGCTTTATACTGGAAAAACAGGAGACGTTAAAAATCCATTACTGAAACAAGTAACTTTTTTAATACGGCATATTTTTTCCTCCAGAGCCCGGCCATGGACAGGAGTTTCTGCCATTTTTTTTGGTTACCAATTTACATGTTGCAGTACTTAGTACTGTAAGAAAAATAATTCCGGCAAATTATTAGAACGATTGTATCCTCGCGTCACGCATTACGCATTACGCATCACGATATAAACTTTAACTATGATGTAGTTATTTCCTGACTGATCCTTAGTACCGCTCCAGATAAGTTCATACCCATTTCTAAAACCTGTCCCTGACCGGACTCTTCTGGAAAAGATATGATCCTGTTGCGTGGCAAACTGGTTTTGCAGACTGTTAATATTTTGCGTCTATATAATTTATAACTCTCTTTTACTACGGCATATCTTTTCCTCCAGAGCCCGGCCAGGGACAGGAGCGTGTTCCATATTTTTTTGGGTACCAATTTACCTGTTACGGTACTTAGCTATTAGCTGTTAGTGATTAGCTTTAATTATTGACTGAAAACTAACAACTAATTGCTATTTTATTAAATGTGACATTGTCAGGATAAATAGCATTTTTTATTATGTGGCAATTTCAGAGGAAATATGTTATAATCTTCCATTATGACTTAATATCAAGGTGGTTAAATATGAGCGATATAAAAAATAAAACATTCTGGACATCTTTAAAAGAAAATATGCCATGGAAAGAATTATTCTTCGGTTTAATTATTCCACTTAACGGACTTTATATTTTCTTACATTTTAATAAAGGTCTGGCCGGTATGGTCTTTGTACTTATCTGGTATATAATTCTTTTTACTATCAATATAGCAGTTATGAAAAAAGTCAATATTTTTGCTGTCATAACATTGTTTATGATTTTATTGAATTTCTTCACATCTTTCTTTCACAGTCATCCTTCTTTACAGATCTTTGTTAAAGCTTTCGATCAGGCCATATTCGGTTTTATCTTCCTTGGTTCTATTCTCCTGGCAAAACCTCTTGTGCTCAGGTTTGTCAATAAGGAAACACTTGAGAAAATACCGGAAAAAGTAAAAAAATCTCCTTATTTTTTAAAGACATGGAATATTGTTACTGCCATGTGGGGAATTTTTTATATTATTACATCTCTGACTATAGTTTACCTTGGCTGTTTTCATAAGGAACTTGAACATACTGTTGACTTTTATACAGGCTGGCCTGCAACCCTGGTTTTACTGGTTATCAGTATAAAATTTCCTGAATATTATCTGAGAAAACATAGCGAGGAAATTAACAAAGAACAGTAATACAGGATGAGATTATAGAAATTTCTTTGTAATATTCGGGGAAATCTGGCATATTCTCTGCTATATACAGTGAGTAGTGAGTCGTGAGCATGCTTACCCTGCACGTCACGTAAATCACGCATCAATTAACATAATACTAAAGAGGTGATTAAAATGACAAAATATATCCTTTTATTCTCCCTGTTTGTATTTCTTTCCACATCCACTTATGGAGGAGAAACGAATTTTTTCAGTGTTTTGAAAAACGGCAATGAGCAGACAGCCATAGAAATGCTCAGGGCAAATCCCGGTCTTTATTATTCAAGAGACAGTGATAGTTCTACCCCTTTACACTGGGCAGCAAAAAAAAATAGAAAGGAACTGGCCCAGTTACTTCTTGCTTTAAGAGCAGATGTGAATGCAAAAGATAATTCAAGTAAATCTCCACTGCACTGGGCGGCAGAAGGAAATGGTAAAGATGTGGCTGAACTGCTTATATACAGAGGAGCCTATGTAAACAGTACAGATAATAAAGACAGAACACCTCTTCATATAGCAGGAGAAAGCGGAAGCGCCTCTACAGGAAAATTACTTGTATATAGCGGTGCAAGAATAGACATTAGAGACAAAGACGGAAAGACTCCCCTTCATTCTGCTGCTTATGGAGGTAACGATGAACTTGTAGAACTGCTTGTATCATACGGTGCAGATGTACATTCTACGGACAGGAGCGGAATTACCCCTTTACATATGGCAGCATCAAGAGGCAGGGAAAGTGCCGCTTATGTGCTTATATCATGCGGAGCAAATATAAATGCTCCTGACAGAGACGGCGATACCCCCCTTCACTATGCCGCAGCAGGCGGACAGGAAAATACTGTACGTTTGCTTATATCCCAGCATGCCAGTATTGATGCAATTGATAATTATGGCCGGACCCCTCTTCATCTCTCTGCACAGAATGGTATGAGAGATGAAACAGCACTTCTTATAAAAGGCGGGGCAGATTTAAATGCTAAAGATAAAGAGGGAAAGACTCCTCTTCACCTGTCTGCTCAGAACGGAAAAAGAGATGAAACACGGCTTCTTGTAGAAGGTAAAGCAACCCTGAATATAAGAGATAATTACGGCAAAACCCCTCTTCACTGGTCTGCAGAAAAAGGAAATGAAGATGAAACGAAAATACTCATAGAAGGTGGAGCAGATATGGATGTAAGAGATAATCAGGGTAAAACTCCTCTTCACTATTCGGCTGAGAATAATAATAAAGATGAAACACGATTACTTGTAGAAGGCGGAGCAGATGCATTTATAAAAGATAATAGCGGAAAGACTCCGATGGACCTGGCAAAAGAGAAAGACAACGGAAGAATAATCGATATACTTGAGACAGCAGTGCCGAAACCGGAGAAAACTCCGGTACAGGGACCTCCTCAGTAGTGAGCAGTGAAAAGTGAAGAGTGAAAAGTGAAGAGTAAAGGGTAAAGAGTGAAAAGTGAAGAGTGAAGAGTAAAGAGTGAAGAGTGAAAAGTGAAGAGTGAAAAGTGAAGAGTGAAGAGTAAAGAGTGAAGAGTGAAAAGTGAAGAGTGAAAAGTGAAGAGTGAAGGGTGAAAAGTGAGTCGCAGGGGCGTTTTATTAAACGCCCTGTAGATGAAACACGCATCACGCGTTACGCGTCACGATTCTAATAAAATTACGTCTCATATAATGTTCAATCAGGAGTTACGCATTTTAAAAATAAAAACATCAATAAACCTTTGTCATTCCCGCGTAAGCGGGAATCCACTGTGATTTTACGAAAAAGCTTATGGATCCCCGCTGCAGTTTACCCTCGCGAAAGCGGGGGTGGGGATGACAGACAATTAATGCGTAACTCCTGTTCAATAATGTATAAGTTCCACAAGCTCACCTGACGGTGATTTCACAAAGAAAAAGGACAGGTTTTCAGTGTGTTGAACCTCTTTATGGATGAGTTTTGCCCCTTTTTCTTTAAAAAGATTAAAATCTTCTTCTATATTGTCCGAGAAAAAAGCTATATGTTTCAGGCCGTCTTCCATTTTATTTTCCTTTGTCGGTTCTATGATTTCAATAATTTCCTCCATTCCTTTAATCAGGTAAAGATTCATACCCATATCGGGCAATTCTCTTTTTGATATTAATTCGAAATTAAAGAAATTTTTATAAAATTCCATTACCTCCCCGGGTTTTTTTGCCATTATACTTATATGATCCAGTTTTTTTACTGACATCTTATATGACTCCTTTCTTTAAAATCGTGATGCGTAATGCGTAACGCGTGACGCGTGGTTTCAACATTTACTGCTCATTTATTATCATAGATTCTGGAAAACATTTCTTTACTTCTTCAGAACCGGTAAGAAACAGTATCTTTCTGTTGTCTTCTGTAAGATGTTTCTCTAAAAGATCTATCACGTAAGACATATTGATTTTTTCCAGTTCCGCAAGATATTCATGATATGAAAATTTTATATCTTCTCTTGTGAGGTGTTCTCCTATGATTTTTGCCACTTCCATAGAATTTTCCAGTGAAAATATTACATTTGTTCCATGCCTTAACACCGCTTCATAGAGTAATTCTTCGGGAATTTTTCCTCCTTTTAAATCTTCCATAAAACCGTCAATAAGCTCGATGGCTCTCTTTAAATTTTTATCTGAAAGGGCAAGATTTATTTTAAATATTCCTTTCCCTCCGTAATGATTGAACAGGCTTGAACATAGATAGGTTATATTTTCTTTTTCTCTGAGCAAATGATTGAGAAGGCTTGTATAGCCGGAAGTAAGGAGAGCCCGCAGAATTTTCCAGGTAAGTCCTTCAAGGTGTTCTGTTACGGGAAATTTCCAGCCCATAGAAAGATGGACCTGTGATTTATGATGGGAAGGAAGGTGAATTATTTTTGCATCCTTTGACTCAAGTGTAAAATCTGCTTCTTTCAATCTTTCTCCTGATGGAAATTTTTCTAATGCCAGTGCCAGTTTTTTCCAAAAATCCTCTGAAAGATTACCTGCAGCAGCTACTGTCATATTGTCTTTATGATAAACATGTTTTATATAATCTCCCAGGGTGGAAGAGTTCATTTCATTTATAACCCTGTCTTCTCCTACAGGATGTCTTGATACGGCATGTGGAAGAAGGAGCAGACTCTCAATCATAAGTGATGAATAGAGAGAAGGATTGTTTATCTCTCTCTGTCTTTCCTGCTGTATAATAAGACGTTCCGATTGAATGAATTCTTCTTTAAGAGAAGATTTTGTAAGGACTTCAACCATTAAATCAAGAGCATGTTCTTCATATCCCGGAGGTGTTTTTATCCAGAAAGATACCATGTCTCTTGTTGAATAGGCAGAAATCTGTCCGCCTATCCTCTCTACGTGACGGGATATATCGTAAAGAGTCGGGAATTTCTCCGTTCCCCTGAGGAGAATATGTTCCGTAAAATGAGAAATACCCCAGAGATCTTCCGGCTCATATGCCACACCTCCATGAAAAGAAAATATAATACTCGTCGCAGGAGCATGTTTATTTACCAGTATTCCTGCAGGAATATTGCCAATAGTTGTAAATTCTGTTTTAAATTTTTCTGTAAAATTTTTCAGACAGGGAGATATGTTCAAAATTTATTGCCTCCTTTATAAAGCGTGATGC
>JBEHWP010000185.1:0-9441 GCA_040217665.1 Vulcanimicrobiota bacterium | reverse complement strand
TATTTCTTCAATTTCTCTTGTGTTTTTTATCTCTTTAGGATAAACTATCTTCATGGCGTTTTCTTTCCTTTCTTTTAGAATTGTTGATTTCTACTTGAAAGAATACGCCTTTTATTTTTACACACCTTTTAATTATAGCTCGCAGTCTGTCCTGCATAAACAGTAGATTTCTTTATACAATGGCAAAGAATATTTCCTCCGCCATCCTATCCTGACAGGATAATCTTTATTTCTCCTGCAGTAATATCACTTATAAGTTTTGAATAAGACGATGTGGAATTAACAGCTTTAATCTCGTCGGTTTTCATGGTTGTACCTTCTGAATTCTGTATTTCAATTGTTATCTTTAGCAGGCTCGAAACGAATATTCCCTGAACGGTTAAAGCCGTGCTTCCTGTTTGAGGAGATGGTATTGCAGTCGGATTTATTACAATACTGTTTCCATCTCCGCCACAGCCTGTTATAAAAAAGAATGAGATGAATATAAGAAAAAATAATCCGGTAATTTTCATACATATATTCCTCCCTGATAATATTAAATTTTAACAATTACATATAAAACATTCTGATATAATTTATTCACCCCCTATCCGGAATAAATAAAAATTCAAACCCAGTTTGTTAAATCCAGTAATTCAACCATAGTATTAGCCCTAACCTGTTCCTGTCTTTCCATTATCTCTTTTTCTCCTGAATAATTACAAAATCTAAAATTAATATTCCAAAATTGTTCCATTTTCTCCTACAGCCCAACCATTACTATTATTGACAAAATATATATCTAAAAGACCTTTATCTGTACCGCTATTTTCAATTGTCCAGGTATTTCCTCCATCTATAGTGTTTAAAATAGTACCTTTTGCTCCTGCAATCCACCCCTTATTACTATCAACAAAATGAACTCCCTCCAGCCAATTAGTTGTACCACTATTTTGAGTAGTCCAGACACTGCCTCCATTAGCAGTGTGTAATATAATTCCATACCTTCCCACTACCCAACCATTATTAACATCAACAAAATGTAGGTTTATAAGTTCTGTTGTAATTCCACTACTCTGAAGGTCCCATGTAATTCCACCATTTGTAGTATGTAATATTGTACCATGATCACCTACAGCCCAGCCATTAATAACATCAACAAAATGAACATCGAAAAGCTGATATGATGTTCCGCTAATCTGAGAAACCCATGTAGTTCCGCTATTGGCAGTATACAATATGGTACCCTTAACCGTGCCATTATCTAAAAAACCTCCTACTGCCCAGCCATTGTTACTGTCAACAAAGTAAAGCCCATTTGTTCCATCTCCAGTATGTTGTGTAACCCAATTAACTCCTCTGTTTATGGTATAAAAAATATCACCATTTCCAGCGATCCATCCTTTACTGGAATTCACAAAATGAACATCTTTAAAATCAAAACCTCCCTGAGCATTCTGTAAAGACCAGATCTTTCCTCCATTCGATGTTAGAACAACTGTACCAGAACTTCCTACAGCACAACCAGTATTATTATCCAGAAAATAAACGCTAGAAAGAGAATTTGAAGTCCCGCTATTTTGCACCTTCCAGAGAGAATAATCAAGATGAATATCTAATGTGGTAATCTCTCCTGACTTCACTGTAGATTTACCTGTCCATACAACTTTACCATTATCTGTTACTGTTACTGTTATCTCACCAGCCGAAATCTTATCAATCTTATAACCGCCCGTAGAGTCAACTGTAGCAAATTGGCTTAAACCACTTACAGTAACCTTCATACCTGTAGCAGGATTACCGTCTAAATAGGTTACGACTCCTGTTATTGTACCTGATGTGGCAAGTTTTTCTACTTTCACAGAAACAGTAGTAGACTGAGAACCTGCTGTAACTTTTATACTTCCCTGGCCTGCATTATCTGATGCGTGAAAGATTCCATTGTTATCTATTGTGCCTATTCCACCTTCTACTGACCAGGTGTATGTATTCGGATTGATAAGTTCATTGGAACTGTTTATACAATATGCTATAAACTGTCTTATTTCATTGGTATAAACTGTTGTTCCATCAGGACTTATCCCTACTGATGATACATTGCCTGGAGATACAGAGGGATTTACTATAACGTCTATTTCCAGAGGTATAAAAGGAGCACTTGCCTGGATATTTGAAGTATCTCCTGTTACGCTGACTTTTGTCAGGTTTCCCGGTTGACTGTAAGGAACATTCTGAAGAGTAAAACGACCTGTTATATCTGATTTAGTTTCTACAAAAGGATTATTGCTGAGACTTACAGAGGCAGAATTTACAGGTAAATAACCTGCAATACCTGGAGCAGTATTTGCAACAATCATTACCAGACCATTTACATTTCCATCACTTTTACCCAGGATATAACCTGTAAGTGTTCCTTTTTCACCTGAATAGACAGTTGGAGAAGGAATAGTAGAAGAAACAGTTGGAGAGGGAGTATTAGAGGGGACTACTGGAGTCGGCGTATTGCTCGAACCAGGTGTAATGGTAAACATCGGAGCAGTAACTGTCCCTGCCCCCCCGCCGCAACCTCCTGTAAGTAGAAGTGATGAAATAAGAATTCCTGATAAAATAAACATACATTTAAAATTTTTCACATAGACCTCCTTTGAATCTTATCCATGGGTTCCAAGGGGCTAAAGCCAACCATTGGCCGAAGTCGGTGGTTTAAAGCCACCGACATGTAACCCGGCCAATTGCATTAAGAAAGTAATCAACTGTAAGGTGAGTTAATATTTTAAAATTGTTCCATTATCTCCCACAGCCCAACCATGACTTAAATCAGTGAAATAAACACTTCTCAAAAATTCTTTTATTGGGCTGCTCTGAGATGTCCAGGTAATACCGCCATTGATAGTACGTAATATGGTACCATTACCTCCCACAGCCCAGCCATTGTTAGAATCAACAAAATAAATAGACCAAATATATTCTTTTGTCGGGATAACCTGAGTTGTCCAGGTAGAGCCTCCATTACTGGTATGTAAAATTATTCCTTCCCAGGCTGAGCCTCCTTCGTTCATTTTAATACCAGCTACCCATCCATTATTAGAATCAACAAAATGCATTCCCAAGAAGCCTTGAGGAGAACCAGTATACTGAACATTCCAGGTAGTTCCACCGTCTGAAGTATGTATAATCTTTCCCTCATCCGGGCTGGCATAGTCATTGTAACCAGCAGCCCATCCATTTTGAGAATCAATAAATTGAACTTGCCAGAAATTTGTGTGTGAGTCCGGACTGGTCTGTGGATTCCATGTAGTTCCTCCATTGTTAGTATGCAATATTGTACTACCTACCCCCCATCCTTCATTAACATTTAGAAAATAAATTCCATACGGTGCACTTCCATAATACTGTTCAGCCCAATTATTACCTCCATTTGAAGTATGAAAAATACGAGAACCATCAACAGTCCATCCATTTTGAGAATCTACAAAATATACTCCAGAAAGATAAGACGAATAACCAGATCCAATGTCCTGGGGATTCCAGTTCTTTCCTCCATTTGTACTATGTAAAATCGTCTCTACTCCTACAACCCAACCCTCTGAAGAATTAATAAAACAAACATCCTGAAGTGACTTCTTGCTTCCGCTGTTTTGTACCTTCCAGAGAGAATAATCAAGATGAATATCTAAGGTTGTAATCTCTCCTAATTTCACTGTAGATTTACCTGTCCATACACTTTTACCATTATCCGTTACTGTTACTGTTATCTCGCCAGGTGGAATCTTATCAATTTTATAACCACCCGTAGAGTCAACTGTAGCAAATTGGCTTAAACCACTTACAGTAACCTTCATACCTGTAGCAGGATTACCATCTAAATAGCTTACAACTCCTGTTATTGTACCTGCTGTGGCACGTTTTTCTACATTCACAGGAACAGTAGCAGACTGAGAACCTGCTGTAACTTTTACACTTCCCTGGCCTGCATTATCTGATGCGTGAAAAATTCCGTTGTTATCTATTATGCCTATTTCACCTTCCACTGACCAGTTAGAACTATCTGGTTTAATAAGCTCATTGGAACTGTTTATACAATAAACCATAAACTGCCTTATCTCATTCGTATATACTGTAGCTTTTGATGGAACTATAGAGACTGAAGTTATATTAACCGGATCTACAGGTGGATTTGTTATAACCTCTATTTCAAGAGGCACAAAAAATGCACTGGACTGAATATTTGATGTATCTCCTGTTACACTGACTTTTGTTACGTTTCCTGTCTGGCTGTAAGGCACATCACCAAGTATAAAATGACCTGAAGTATCGGTAGTAGTTACTACAAAGGGATTATTACTGAGACTTACTGACGCAGATTTTACAGGTAAATAACCTGCAATATTCGGGGCACTGTCAGCAATAATCATTACAAGGCTATCTACATTACCATCACTCTTTGCCAGAACATAACCTTTAAGTTCTCCTTTACCTCCAGAAACAACAGTCGGTGATGGAGTATTAGAAGAAACAGTCGGTGATGGGGTATTACTGGTAACAGTTGGAGTCGGCGTATTACTCAAACCAGGCGTACCGGTAAAAACCGGGGCAGTAAATGTCTCTGAACCTCCTCCGCATCCTGTAATAAGAAAAAATAAAATAACATAAATTAATAATAAATGGAATAACCATTTCATTCCTGACATAAACTAAACCTCCTCTGAAATTTTACAGGGAATAGGAATAAGGTTAAGATAAATCCTTACCACTATCCCCTGAATTTTAAAATTAGTATTTATAAATACCTGCTCCTCCAGCTAACCATCCAGTATTAACATTAATAAAACAAAAATGTTCACCACCAGCATTGGCCTGAAGTGTCCAGACATTCCCTCCATCTATAGTATACATAATCTTACCACTTGCCGTAGCCCAGCCGATATTTTGATCGATAAATTTAATATCAGTAAATCCATATGAACCTCCGCTGAGCTGGGAATTCCAGGTTGTTCCACCATTTGTAGTATGATAGATACTCCAGGATGAAACTGCCCATCCATTATTTAAATCAACAAAATAAACAGCCCGTAGATCCGGATCTGATACACTGTTCTGAAGTGTCCATGTATTACCACCATTGGTAGTATGTAGAACCTTCCCCTGATCGCTTACACTACCGTTACCTCCAACAGCCCAACCATTATTAAGATCATAGAAATAAACACCACTGAGTCCATCTGTTATTCCACTGCTTTGAGTATTCCAGTTGTTACCTCCATTGGTAGTGTGTAAAATTACTCCACCTGTTCCCACAATCCATCCATTGTTAGCATCTACAAAATACATATCGCTATAATACTTTCCCGTTGATGGAGTAGTCTGATAATTCCAGGTAGTTCCTCCATCTGTAGTATAAACCACCTCATCCACTCTTACCCCAAGAGCCCAACCTTTATTAAGATTAGCAAAATGAACATTAGTAAAACTGGTAAAGCCTGACCACGTCTGAGGACTCCAGGTAGTTCCTCCATTCGTAGTATGTAAAATCGTATTATTATCACCTACAGCCCATCCAGTATTGGCATCCACAAAATAAATATCCATTATACCCTGTGTTGTCCCGGTAGTCTGGGCCGTCCATGAAGGAATTACAGTATAATTTAAACCACTACTTGTCTGATTTCCTACCTTTACAACTATATTTCCAGTAGTAGCGCCGGAAGGCACTAAAACCTTTATCTGAATATCACCCCAGGAAGTTACTGTGGCAGTTACTCCATTAAAGGTCACCGAACCAGACCCTGTTCCAAAATTCTGACCATTGATCGTAACAGCTGTCCCTATCCGGCCTGTAGTCGGATTAAGAGATGTTATTCCCACAGGATTCGGATGAAAATTGAGTGGTATATTTAATGTTGAAGTTTTTCCTGCAGTAACAGTACTGGTTCCGCTCCATTTTTCCGACCCATCATATGTTACTGATACTGTTTTTTCACCGACAGGTACATCATTAATAGTATAAACACCGCTACTATCAGGAATAGAGAAAGTACTTAAACCCTGAACTGATACTTTTACCCCTGTAGCAGGAGACCCATCTGAATATGTAACAACTCCTGTTATTGCTCCATTTTCTGTGCTTTCTACTATTTCTACAGGAACCGTTGCTTCCTGTGAACCTACTTTAACCTTTACACTACCCCTGGCGCTGGTAGATGAAGCCTGAAATATTCCATGACTATCTATAGTTCCTATTCCACCTTCCACAGACCAGCTAAAGGAATCAGGATTAACAAGTTCATTTGAACTGTTAATACAATAAACTTTAAACTGTCTTGCTCCACCTTTTGTTATTGATGCACTATCAGGACTTACCCTTGCCGAGACTATACCGACTGGTGGTTCAGTTGGATTAGATATGACTGTATACTGACCGGGAACAAAATCTGAACTGGCCTGAATATTGGAAGTATCTCCAGTTGTAATAACCTCCGTTATCTGGTTTACCTGGCTGTAAGGCACATTGTGAAGCACAAATCGTCCGGTTGAGTCTGATGTGGCATTTACTGATTGATCACTGGCAAGAGTAACCTGTGCTGACTTTACAGGAGCATAGTTTGCTATTGACGGAGCAGTATCAATCTGTACCATTGTCAATCCATTTACATCTGCCGTACCATTATTAACTTTTGCCACTACATAGCCAACTACATCACCTTTTTGCTGTGACTGAGGAGTCTGATTTTGTGTAGGGTATGGTGTTACTGTTCCAGAGGGAGTTGGTGAAGTTGGTGTAATAGAAGGTGTGTCTGTAGCAGGAGGACTGGTTGGTGTTACACCCGGCAGGTTAACCGATGTTGTACCGGATCCTCCGCCACATCCGGTGATAATCAAGCATGCCAGTATACAAATACCTGAAACTAATGAAATCCATTGTAAGCTTTTCATAAAACCTCCTTATTAAAAACATTTTATCCCTAAAGGCAAAGCATTCTAATATGATTTTTAATTTATCCTGATTGAATTCATGATTTCGAATGCTTCGCCCCTACAAAATTATCTGGTAAATATCTGTACCCTGTGATTAAAGGTATCACCTGCATAAATCATGCCGTCAGGAGCCACACCTATACCAGTAGGTCTCTGAAAATTGTTGTTAGAATCTCCAGCAGATCCTGTTATTCCCAGAGTGGCCACATAAGAACGGCTTGAATTAAACATTTGTACCCGGTGATTGAAATGATCAACTATAAAGATATTACCTGATGAGTCAAATGATATATCACCCGGTTGATTAAACTGGGAGTTATCAGATCCAAAACTACCCGTTACTCCTATAGTAGCCATATAGTTTCCTGAAGAATTAAATACCTGAACTCTGGTGTTTGGATTCGGGTCAGAAATATAGAGAACATTATTTTTATCTATACCTATGTTATAGGGACTCAGATTTTCTCCGAAATGAGAGTTATCGTTCCCGGCGACTCCTGTTGTTCCTATAGTCATAATATAGGCTCCTGAAGAATTTAATTTCTGAACTCTGTGATTTCCACTGTCACAGACATAAATATTTCCCTCCGAATCTATTGCCACATCGGTGGGATGATTAAAATGAGTGTTATCGCTTCCTTCCTGTCCTGTTACTCCGAAAGTCTGTAAATAGTTTCCACTGGAATCAAATTTCTGAACTCTCTGGTTATTAGAATCTGCTACATAGATGTTGTTAGCACTGTCCACAGCAACTCCATGAGGAGTATTGAAACTCGAATTATCACTTCCGGCGATACCTGTCCCTATAGTTGCAAGATAGGTATTTGCAGAACTAAATTTCTGAATTCTGTGGTTCTGAGTATCTGCTATATAAACATTACCGGAACTATCAAAAGCTACAGTTTCCGGCTGATTGAAATGGCTGTTATCAGTTCCCAGCACTCCCGTTACACCGAGAGTACTGTTATAAGTAAATCCTGCAGCAGGCTGACTTCCTCCCAGGACTATATCTGCCACAACGCTCTGTCCGTCAGGCACACCTGTTGTTATAGAGCCTGTCTGTTCTCCGTATTTTGCCGTTACAGTTATTACGTAATTGCCCGGAACTTCAGGTAATGAATAGTTTCCGTTAGAATCCGTAGAAGTGAAATAAGAAGTAAGAGCTACTTCAACTCTTGCACCTGAAACAGGATTTCCGGACTTATCTGTTACTTTTCCGGAAAGAGAACCTGCACCGGATGTCACTATAATCTCAGATGAAGATGTGAGATTATTGGAATCCGCCTGAACCGTTACCCTGAGAGGAGCACTTTCAGAACCTGCAGCACTGCTTTTTCCTGTAACCTGAGGAACTATTGCGGTAAAAACGCCGTCGGAATCAACAAAAACCTGATTGTCATTCTGTACTGCTATAAAGGAACCGTTTATAAATTTTTCTACTTTCTTTACTCCCCAGCTTACACCTGAAGGCTTTATCGTATGATTATCAGATGTTGTACCGTAGGCTGAAAGCTGATGGGATCGTTTGGATATAATCTGAAGATTGGTAGGAGTTACATAAAATTGATTTACAGTCCCTCCCTCCGTAGAGCTTACCACTACATTACCTGAATAAGAAATATAACCGCTTTTTTCCGCTACAAGCTTCGGTGTGCCATCAGAAAGATTATCTATTACATAATGGCCATTTTCATCTGTTGTAGCCGTGCTGTTAGAACCTTCAATCCTGACTGTAGCACCACTCAATGGTTTATACTGAACACCCGGAAAACTTGTAGTATTCTGATTTAAAACTATCATCCCCGGCACAGGAGCCCCATCCAGCCCCTGCATTTCTTTTTCGGAAAGAAAGGGCACAAAAACAAACCCTCCCTGGGAACCGAAGACTGCACTTACGATGGCCGCAATGGCCCCGCATCCTGTGAAATTAATAAACATAAAAATAGAAAGACAGAAAATTACAATTACAGTGACTATAAAATCTCTCTTAAATTTCAAAAATATCTTCCTCCTTACTATTTGACTGAATAAATGTCTGCCCTTACCGGCGCATTATTCCTCTTTCCTATCGTCCGGTTAAAAATTTACTGAACAAAATTCAACTGACCACCTCCTGACAAAAAAATGAATAAAAATATCTTTTAAAAAAGATCATTCTATAAATATAAGAGTCAAATAAATAAAATTTTCCGAAAAATTTTATTTATTTTTTTATATTTCTTTCAAATTAAATTTTACCGACCGGAGCATAATTACCGGAGCAGGTAAATTGGTACAAAAAAATATGGTATACAGTAATGTCCCTGGCCGGGCTCTGGAGGAAAAGATATGCCGTATTAAAAGAGAGTTGTAAATTATATAGACGCAAAATATTAACAGTCTGCAAAACCAGTTTGCCACGCAACAGGTTCATATCTTTTCCGGAAGAGTCCGGCCAGGGACAGGTTTTAGAAATGGATACGAAATTATCTGGAGTAATAATAAGCA
>JBEHWP010000184.1:0-9454 GCA_040217665.1 Vulcanimicrobiota bacterium | reverse complement strand
AACGGTTATTCAGAGAATATAATATGGACATAATAACAACTGTTCCCAATGTAGAATATATAGTTTATAAAATCGACGGAGATGTAATAACTATTGATAATCCATCAAATCTTCCTGAACCGAATTTTATTGAGAAAATAGAAGAGCCTTTTATTACAGCCCAGATTATAACTCCTTCGGAATTCATAGGAAATATAATGAAGCTTGCTTCAGACAGAAGGGGCATACATAAACAGATGGAATATGTGGATAAAAGCAGGGTCAATCTGAATTTTGAATTTCCCCTTGTAGAAATAGTATTTGATTTCTATGACAAGTTAAAAACTATCTCCAAAGGCTATGCCTCTCTTGATTATGAGTTTTTAGAATACAGAGAATCGGATCTTGAAAAACTGGATATATTATTAAACACAGATCCGGTAGATGCCCTTTCAATGGTGGTGCACAGAGAAAAAGCTTATTTCTGGGGAAAAAAGCTGGTTCAAAAATTGAGGAAACTCATCCCCAGGCAGTTATATGAAGTTATCATACAGGCAGCCATAGGAAGCCGCGTTATAGCAAGAGAAAGTATAAAAGCACTCAGAAAAAACGTTATTGCCAAATGTTACGGCGGAGATATTACAAGAAAGAGAAAACTCCTGGAAAAGCAAAAAGAAGGCAAAAAACGTATGAAAAGAGTGGGTAAAGTAGAAATTCCCCAGGAAGCATTCCTTGCGATTTTGACTATAGAAGATGAAGAGTGAAGAGTGAAGAGTGAAAAGTGAGTGGTGAGTCGTGAGTCGTGAAAACTGAAGTGTAGGGGCGAACCACTGTGTTCGCCCGGTGAAAAGTGAGTAGGGGCGTTTAACTAAACGCCCGGAGATGAAATACGCATCACGCATTACGCATCACGCATTACGCATTACGCTATTATGGAACATAAAAAACTCTACATTTATATACACATACCTTTCTGTAAAAACAAATGTCCCTACTGCGCCTTTTATTCCATAGAAGATCTTGACTTTGTCGAAGCCTATATTAAGACTGTGACAGAAGAGATTAATCTCTATTCTTCTTTGTTTGATTTCAATCATATAGAATCAATCTATATAGGAGGAGGTACTCCTTCCCTGCTTTCCCCGAACTATTTAGAGAATATTCTGAAATTCTTTTCCATAAATAAAAACACTGAAATTACGATTGAAACAAACCCGGAATCCCTTACACAGGAGAAACTTAAATTCTATAAAGAATCAGGCATAAACAGATTGAGCGTTGGTATTCAGTCATGTCTTGACACAAATCTCTCCATTCTCGGAAGAAATCACAGAGTCTCTCAGATTTATAAAATACTTGATTATATCTACGGACTGGACTTTAAAAATATAAATTTTGATTTTATCTATAATATACCCGGTCAGACTCCGGAAGATCTGAACAGAGAATTTGACTTTATAAAAACATATAATCCATACCATCTTTCTTTTTACGGACTCATTCTGGAAGAAGACACATGTTTTTTTAATATGTACAGTCATAAAACAGATGAAGATCTTTACAGAGATATGTATCTGAACATTTCCGAAAAACTTATAGATCTGGGATATGAACACTATGAGATATCAAATTTTTGCAAACCCGGCTATCTGTGCCGGCACAACTGGTCTTACTGGGATTTCAGCGAATATCTTGCCTTCGGCCCGTCAGGTTCTTCATATATAGACGGCAAAAGATTTAAAAATCCCGATTCTCTGGGAGAATATATAAAAAATATAGAAAACAACAAACTCGCCATAGAAGAACCGGAAAAGAGAAACAGAGAAGACATACTCCTCGAAAAAATCTTTCTTTCGTTAAGAAAAAATTCCGGCCTCGATTTAAAAAAACTTTCAGAAGAATATAACTTTAACTCTGACAATATAATTGAAAAACTTCATTCTTTTTTGCCACAGAAACTTTATTATATAAAGAACAACATTTTCTGCCTTACAGCAGAAGGTTTTCTTATGTCAAATACTGTTATTCTTGACCTTTATGAAGAAATTCTTCTGAATATAAAAGGTGAGTAGCGAGTCATTTACTGTAATCGTGACGGGTAACGCGTAATACGTGACAGGTGGTGCGTGATGCGTATTTCACCTCCAGAGTGTTTAATCAAACGCCCCTGCTCACTTTTCACCGGGCGAACACAGTGGTTCGCCCCTACACTTCACTTTTCACGACTCACAACTCACCACTCACTTACCTTAAATTACCGTATTATGAGGTATTATGGCATGTTTCGGCACCACAATAATGCCGTCTCTTATATAAAAATTCTCTCTGTCACCTTCGAAAACATTATCTTTATTTATGAGTTTAACATTATGGCCGATACAAACATTCTTATCTATTATACAGTTGTGTAAAATACTCTTCTCCCCTATGCCGAGCAGTTGTTTTGTATCTCTCGGACCGAATTCATAATAATCTGCTCCCATGATTATGGTATTCTTTATATCGCAGTCAGGCTCTATAAAGCTTCTTATGCCTATAACACTTCTTTCTATACTGGCTTTAAATATAATACAGCCGTCTGAGATAATGGAATTTTTTATAACACAGTCATGAAATTTAGATGCAGGCAGATATCGTGAGTTTGTATATACAGGGAAGTCTATATCATACATTTTAAATCTGGCTCTTTCGTCTGTGAGTGCAAGATTTGCATCAAAAAAGGCCTTTATTGTTCCTATATCTTCCCAGTATCCGTTAAAGAAATGACCGTATACTGCTTTATTATCTTTTATACATTTAGGAATTATGTCTTTTCCGAAATCTATTAAATCAGTGTTGTCCAGTATATCAAAAAGGAGATCCCTGTTAAAAATATATATACCCATAGAAGCAAGGAAATCTTTGCCGTCATAACTTCCGAATTTTTCTTGAAACACTTCTTTCGGCACTCTGAATGGTTCATAAACACTTTGTTCTTTTGGCTTTTCTACAAAACCTGTAACCTTACCTTTATTAGTAACCTGCATTATGCCGAATTCTTTAATAAGCTCTTCAGCTACAGGCTGAACGCCTATAGTCAATTCTGCACCGTTTTCTATATGGGTCTGAAGAAAATCTCTGTAATTCATTTTATAGAGATGATCTCCTGAGAGAATAAGGATATAATTACCCTGTCTTGTTTTTATATGGCTGATCTGTTTTCTCACTGCATCTGCTGTTCCCTGAAACCAGTCCAGATTTTCAGGTGTCTGTTCTGCTGCAAGTATTTCCAGAAAACCCTTTGAATAACTGTCAAATCTATAGGCTTCGTATATGTGTTTGGCAAGGGATGCCATATTAAATTGAGTCAGAATAAGAATCTTTCTTATACCTGAATTGATACAATTTGAAATAGGAATGTCTATAAGTCTGTATTTGCCTCCAAGGGGAACTGCCGGTTTGGATCTCATTTTTGTAAGAGGGAAAAGTCTCGTCCCTCTTCCGCCTCCGAGTATGACTGTAAGGATCTGATCCATAGGAATTCTTGCCATTATACCATCGCCTTTCTTTATTAGTGAGTAATGAATAGTGAGTAGTGTGTAATATTTCATTCACTATTCACCATTCATTTTAATTAAATTTTAATAAGTTATAAAATATACTATAAAAAAGTTGATAGCTGATAGCTGATAGCTGATAGCTGATAAATATTTTAGCTCAATTAACAGAGAGTGTCAAATTGTAGATTTTTTTTTCTGAAGAAGGAGTTACCCATGAATTAGAGAAAACTTATAATAATTTTTTATAAAACAAAGGAAAGGAGTTTTATCTAATTATGGTTAAACAAAAAATGGAGCCCTTTGACGGTAATACTGCAGCCAGTTATGTCGCCTATGCATTCAGTGAAGTGGCAGCAATATATCCGATTACACCGTCATCTGTAATGGGCGAACTGGCAGACGAATGGGCTGCCCAGGGTAGAAAGAATATATTCGACCAGGTCTTGAAGGTCGTACAGATGCAGTCAGAAGGAGGAGCAGCAGGAGCAGTTCATGGTTCCCTCAGCGCAGGCGCCATGACTACAACCTATACAGCATCACAGGGACTGTTACTTATGTTCCCCAATATGTTCAAAATCGCAGGAGAAATGCTTCCCACAGTATTTCACGTATCTGCCCGTTCTCTTGCATGTCAATCACTGTCCATATTCGGAGATCATTCTGATGTTATGGCAGCAAGAAGTACAGGCTTTGCTTTAATGGCAGCAGGTTCTGTTCAGGAAACACTGGATCTTGCCATTGTATCACATCTTGCCACTCTCAAATCAAGAGTTCCTTTTGTAAACTTCTTTGACGGTTTCAGAACATCTCATGAAATTATGAAGGTTTATGTACCTGACTATAAGGATATGAAAGATCTCTTAGAATTAGACTATGTTCTTCAATTTCGAGACAGAGCCCTGAGACCTGACAAACCTTATGCAAAAACAGGCGCTCAGAATCCCGACGTTTATTTCCAGGGAAGAGAAACAAGTAACAAGTATTATGAAGTTACACCTGCCATAGTTCAGGAATATATGGATAAAGTAGCGGAGAAATTCGGCCGTCACTATCACCTCTTTGATTATATAGGAGCAAAAGATGCTGAAAAGATAATTATTGCTATGGGCAGCGGCTGTGAAGCCATTGAAGAATGCGTAAATTATCTCAACAGCAAAGGAGAAAAAGTAGGAGCAATAAAAGTCCGCCTCTATAGACCTTTCTCCGTAGAAGCTTTTAAGAAAGCCATACCTGAAAGTGTAAAGAAGATAGCAGTCCTTGATAGAACAAAAGAACCGGGAGCTATAGGAGAACCTCTCTATCTTGACGTAAAAACTGCTCTCTCAGATAAAAATCTTGTTATTATAGGAGGCCGTTACGGTCTTTCTTCAAAAGAATTTACACCGACTATGGTAAAAGCAGTATATGATCATCTCGACAATGAATGTTTCCATGACTTTACAGTAGGTATTACTGATGATGTAACACACAGATCTGTAAAGATAAGGGAAGAAATATCTGCAGAGCAGAAAGGCATAGTAAGATGTAAATTCTGGGGTCTCGGTTCGGACGGAACTGTGAGTGCAAATAAAAACTCCATAAAGATCATATGTGACCATACAGATATGTTCGGTCAGGGTTATTTTTCCTACGATTCCAAGAAATCAGGAGGCATTACAGTATCACATCTCCGTTTCGGTAAAGAGCCCATACAGTCTACCTATTTACTGAAAGAAGTCGATTTTGTAGCATGCCATAACCCTGCCTATATAGGAAGATACGACCTTCTGGAAGGTATTATTGAAGGAGGAACATTCCTTCTCAATTCCCCGTGGAAATCAGAAGAAGTATTTGACCATCTTACTGAAGATCTTCAGAAAACCATTATAGATAAAAAACTTAAATTCTATAATATTGATGCCCTCAAGATTGCAGAAGAAGTAGGACTCGGCAACCGTATCAGTACTGTTATGCAGGCTGCATTCTTCAAGATTTCAGGCGTTCTGGATGAGAAAGAAGCCATAGAACTTGTAAAAGGTGCCATCAAGAAAACCTTCAGTAAAAAAGGTGATAATATTGTAAAAATGAACTGGGACTGTGTGGATAAAACATCAGAAGCCCTCGTTCAGGTTAAAGTACCGGAAACTATTACAAAATCTGCAAAGGTGCCAAAATTAATACCTGATGATGCCATAACTTTTGCCCATGATGTAATAGAACCGATTATGCATCTCAAGGGAGACCATATACCGGTATCCAAAATGCCTCTTGACGGATATACACCTACTGCTACAACGAGACTGGAAAAAAGAGGAGTTGCACCTTTTGTTCCTCACTGGATAGCAGAAAACTGTATACAGTGTAATCAGTGTTCTTTTGTATGTCCTCATGCAACAATAAGAGCAAAACAGATTGATCCTGCAGATCTTAATAATGCACCTGCCACATTCAATACTCTGAAATCCAATACAAAAAACACCAGAGATCTGAGATATAAAGTTCAGATATATATTGAAGATTGTGTCGGATGCGGTTCATGTGTACAGACATGCCCTGCAAAGACAAAAGCCCTTGAAATGAGACCTCTTGCTGAAGAAAGGGAAAAAGGAGAAACAAAGAATGCAGAATTCTTTGATAAACTTCCTGACAACGTAGTTGACGGTATCGATCCAAATACATTGAAAGGCAGTCAATTCCTTCAGCCATTATTCGAGTTCTCCGGAGCCTGTGCCGGGTGTGGTGAAACTCCCTATGTAAAACTTACAACCCAGTTATTCGGAGACAGAATGATTATCGCCAATGCTACAGGCTGTTCTTCTATTTACGGAGGAACATTCCCTACCATACCTTACTGTGTAACAAAATCCGGTAAAGGACCTGCATGGGCCAATTCCCTGTTTGAAGATAATGCTGAATATGGATTTGGCTTCCGTCTTGCTGTAGACTCAAACAGAAAACAGCTTGCCTATAATGTGGATAAATTGCTCGAAGCCGGTACAACTCCTGCTCTTGAAGAAGTTCTAAAGAAGGGCAAAGAATTATGGAAATCTGTAAATAATGAAGCGAAAGACAATGCGGAAAAAATAAAAGCATTACTGCCTGAAGCTTTAAAATCTGCAAAAAGCGAAGATATTCCTGTTATCAAAAAGATTATAGAACTTCAGGATTATTTTGTTGATAAGAGCATATGGGCCTTCGGAGGAGACGGATGGGCTTATGATATAGGTTATGGAGGTCTTGACCATGTCCTTGCCAGTGGTTACAATGTGAATATTCTTGTGCTTGATACAGAGGTATACTCAAATACAGGCGGACAATCTTCTAAAGCAACACCTCTTGCATCAACGGCAAAATTTGCTACAGCCGGTAAAAGAACAGGTAAAAAAGATTTAGGTCTTATGGCAATGGCCTATGGTTATGTATATGTAGCATCTGTTGCTATGGGAGCAAATAAAAATCAGACTCTCAAAGCATTCCTTGAAGCGGAATCCTATGAAGGACCCTCACTTATAATAGCCTATTCACCATGTATAAATCATGGTATCGATATGAGTAAATCGCAGGATGAAGAAAGACTGGCAGTAGAATGCGGATACTGGCCTCTGTACAGATATAATCCGCGACTTGCTGCAGAAGGTAAGAATCCTCTTATATTCGAATCTAAAGAACCAAAAGAAGCTTTTTCAAGTTATATAGGTAATGAAAATCGTTACAGGACTTTGAAACGCATATGTCCTGACGAAGCACAATCACTTTTTGAAGCAGCAGAAAAAGATGCGAAGAGAAGATTTGAATATTATAAAAAACTTGCAGGACTGCAGTATTAAACAGTGAAAAGTGAAGAGTGAATATTTTTCACTTTTCACTTTTCACTTTTCACTGATATTATGATAAACAAAAATTTCTGGAAAAAAAAGAGAATTTTTTTAACAGGCCACACAGGTTTCAAAGGTTCATGGCTTTCTTTATGGCTTTATTCCCTCGGAGCAGACATAACAGGTTATGCGTTACCTCCTCCAACAGATCCGAGTTTATTTGAACTGTGCAGAATAGATGCACTCGTTACCTCCGTAATATCTGATATAAGAGACAGAGATACACTTAAGAAAAAGATGGTTGAAGCAGAACCTGATATAGTTATACATATGGCAGCACAGCCAATCGTGAGAGAATCTTACATAAATCCGGTTGAGACCTATGAAATAAATGTCATGGGCACAGTAAATATGCTGGAAGCAGTAAGAGCATGTAAGACTGTGAGAGCAGTTATAAATGTAACTACAGATAAATGTTATGAAAATAAAGAATGGTTATGGGGATACAGAGAACATGATCGTCTCTGCGGATATGATCCTTACTCAAACAGTAAGTCCTGTTCCGAACTCGTTACAAGTTCCTACAGAAACTCCTTTTTTAATCAGAAAGACTATAAAATTCATAAAGTAGGACTTGCATCGGCAAGGTCAGGCAATGTAATAGGAGGCGGGGACTGGGCTAAAGACAGACTGGTACCTGATTGTATGAGAGCAATACTTGATGGAGAAAAAATCATTATAAGAAATCCTCACTCTGTAAGACCATGGCAGCATGTGCTTGAACCTCTGAGCGGTTATATAATTCTGGCAGAAAAACTTTATAAAAATGGCTCTAAATATTCGGAAGGATGGAATTTTGGGCCTGAAGATAAAGATGCAAAATCTGTTGAGTGGATTGTAAGGAAAATATGTGAGAAATGGGGTCATGGTGCAGCCTACCAGATAGACAAAGGGAGACATCCTCATGAAGCTCATTATCTTAAACTGGACTGTTCAAAAGTAAAAGCTCGACTCGGGTGTTATCCCCGCTGGAATCTGGAAGAAGCTATAGACAAAATCATTGAATGGACATCAGCCTTTAAAGATAAAAAAAGTTTAAGAGAAATATGCCTGAAACAGATAAAGGAATATTCTGGTAATAAAAGAAAAAAGCAATATATGTTCAGTGGTTTTGGGGAAAGCATAGTAAATTCCGGGGATGAAGATATATGGAATAATATATAAGGAGGTAATTCTAATGCATAGAGCAATAGAAGCTTTCTATGAAAATGGAGAAATTAAACTTCTGGAGGATCTGGGGGTAAAAAAAGCAAAATTATATATCATAGTAATAGAAGATGAAACAGACAAAGAAAATTTCCAATGGAATATAGATGATGAAAGCAGCATATTAAACAGTATTACTGTAAGAGCAATAGAAGAATGGCATAACGATGAGGAAGACAAAATATGGAAATAGGAAATATTATTTTAGCTAAAATTATATTTACAGATTTATCTCAAACTAAATTAAGGCCAGTACTGATAATAAAAAAGTTAAATTATAGTGATTTTCTTGCTTTACCTGTAACCAGCCAGAAATCGGATAAAATATTACCGAATGAAATACTTATAAAAAAAGATAATTTTGATACAGGCACTATTCCGGTAACTTCAAAAATAATACTATCAAAACCTCTTGTAATTCATAAAGATATATATATAAAAACCTACGGTAAAGTTAAAAAAGATTTCCTTGAAAAAATCTTGAGGGAACTGACAATAGATGCAGCAATCAGCCATTATGAAGTAAAACATAAAAAAGATAAACCTTTTCATCAGGGAGATAATATTTCGTACGGAGGCAGAATTTTTGACGAAAAAGAAATTATAAATCTCATAGATTCATCTCTCGATTTCTGGCTTACTACAGGAAGATATACAGAAAAATTTGAACATGAATTTGCTGAATTCCTGGGAGTAAAACACTGTTCTCTTACAAATTCCGGTTCATCGGCAAACCTTCTTGCTTTCATGGCTCTTACATCAAAAGAGCTTGGCACGAGAAGAATAAAAAAAGGTGACGAAGTAATAACAGTGGCAGCAGGATTCCCTACTACCGTAACACCGATAATACAGTACGGAGCAATACCTGTTTTTGCA
>JBEHWP010000183.1:0-9480 GCA_040217665.1 Vulcanimicrobiota bacterium | reverse complement strand
AACCCACTCCTTTTGGATTAAATGATCTGAAACTTGCCGTCCATCTTGTCAGATCTCTTGATATACCTTTTTCTGTATTAATAAACAGGGCAGATACAGGAGATAATAAAGTAAAGGAATACTGTATGTCAGAAAATATAGATGTATCTATGGAAATACGTGATGACAGAAGAGTAGCAGAAGGTTATTCAAGAGGTGATACACTTCTTGAGACTCTTCCTGAATTAAAAACAGAATTTATAAACCTTTTTGAGAATATAAAGAGATTTTGTAAATGATAAATATGGTGGAGGTGAATAACAGATGACTTCGATAGAGAAAAATATCAAAGAAGAGAAAAATATAACAAAAAATATTTCTGATAATGTTCCTGATGAAAATATTTTTATAAAGAATTTCCTTTATTTTTATAACACACTGGATAAAGAACAGATTGAAACAGATATAGAAAAACTCCGAAATATTTATCCTGCAAAAAAAGATGATGAACTTGCAGCAGTCTGTATAAATAATTTTGCAAAGAAAAATTCTTTCTGGGGAGGATTGAGTGCTATGCCCGGCTGTATACCGGGACTTGGCACTGTTATGCAGGTAGGTACAGCACTTGCAGACAGTGTTGCTCTTATAAGATCTCAGACTGTTCTTATACTTGCCATAGCCTCTCTTTACGGATTTGATCCTTCATCAGAAGAAAGAATAACTGAAGTATTGATGATATTAAGCGGAAATACGTCTTTACAGGAAGCAGATGAAGCTCACTTCAGAACAGAGGTGCTCAAGGGGGGGGCTGCAAGAATTGTTAAAAATATTCTTGCAGGCATGAGCGGTTGTTTCTGCAGAAGAAGTATTTTTCGTTTTCTCCCTGTTGCAGGCATAGCTGCAGGGGCAGGTATGAATTATTATTCTACAGTGGAAATGGGAAAAAAGGCTCATGAATATTATAAAAGACACAGACACAGACATAGAGAAGGAAGAAATTATGAATAAAATCAGAGAACTTGTAGTAATAAGCGGTAAAGGAGGCACAGGAAAAAGCACTATTGTTTCTGCCTTTGCCTCTCTGGCAAAAAATAAAATAATGGCCGACTGTGATGTAGATGCAGCAGACCTTCATCTTATATTTGATCCGGAAATAAAGGAAAGAGAATTGTTTATCGGAGGTACTGTTGCCGAACTGGATAAAGATAAATGTATAGAGTGTGGCACATGTATAGAACTCTGCAGGTTTGATGCCATAAGAAAGGATTTTTCTATCGATCATGTTTCCTGTGAAGGGTGCAGTGTGTGCAGTCATTTCTGTCCTGTAAAGGCTATAGACATGAAACCTTCTGTTTCAGGAGAGACATTTATAAGTAATACCAGATTTGGCCCCTTTGTTCATGCAAGACTCGTACCTGGAGGAGAAAATTCAGGTAAACTTGTTACAGAGGTAAGAAAAAAAGCGAAAAAACTGGCAGAAGAATATAAGTATAATCTTATTATAATAGACGGATCTCCCGGAACAGGGTGTCCTGTTATATCTTCTCTTGCAGGTGCAGATAAAATACTTGTAGTTACAGAACCTACCATGTCAGGTATTCATGATATGAAAAGAGTTGTAGAACTTGCCCGTAACTTTAAACTTTACCCTTCTGTATGTATAAATAAATATGATATAAATACTGATATGAGTAATAATATTGAGGAATATTGCCTTACGGAAAAAATAGATTTTCTGGGCAGATTGCCTTATGATAATGTAACTACAAAAGCTATGATTGAGAGTAAAACAGTTATAGAATATTCTGACGGAGATTTCAGTAAACACATAAAATTACTGTGGCAGAAACTGGAAGAGAATTTTATATGAAAATGATGAAGTTTTATACTTCACAGTTTGTTAATTTTTATATCTGGTTGTGACTGCTCCGGTGATTGCCGTTAGTCGAAAATGAATAGTTTACCTCGCGTCACGCTTTACGCGTCACGCGTCACGATTCAAATAAAGGAGGTGAATTAATATGCCAGGTTTTGACGGAACAGGCCCTATGGGTATGGGACCAATGACAGGAGGAGGCAGAGGATACTGTTATCCTGAAGGTAATTATCAGGGATTTGATATGCCTTATGGAAATTATCAGAATGTTCCTTATGTAGATGGAAATGAGCCAGTACTATATGGAAGAGGACGTGCTTTCAGAGGCGGCAGAGGCGGCAGAGGCGGCAGAGGCGGAATGGGTTTGAGAAGGGGAAGATGGTAATTTATTTAAAGTGAGGTGAATTACTATGCCAGGCTTTGACGGAACAGGTCCTGCAGGAATGGGGCCAATGACAGGAGGAGGCAGAGGTTTTTGTGCCCCTCCGGGATATAATTCTCAATGGTTCGGAGCAGGAAGAGGAGGAAGGCCACGGGGCGGCGGAAGAGGCCGTGTATGGGGTGGCGGAAGAGGCAGACGATATGCTTACAGACAGCCATGGGATCCTGACTTTTACGGGGAATATGTTCCTGTAAGACAGGAAGATGAAAAAGAATATCTGGGAAAACAGGCCAATTCTCTGGAAAACCAGATAGCTTACCTGCAGGAACAGGTTACAGAATTAAACAAACGACTTGACGAATTGAAAAAAACTGAATAAAGAACGGGGAGGAGAGTAGTTTTTTACGGCTACTCTCTCTCTATTGTCTATTATTATACTATGGAGGCGACCTATGGATCAACAGTGTAAAACATGTAATTTTCAGGAAGGATGCAGTCATATAGGACATCCTGATGACAGATGCATGGAAGAGATTATTCGTAAAGACAGATTAAATAAAATAGGGAAGAAACTGCTTGTTATGAGCGGCAAGGGAGGTGTAGGGAAGACAAGTGTGGCTGTTAACCTTGCTATAGCTTTAACTATGGCAGGTAAAAAGGTGGGACTTCTGGATATAGATATTCATGGGCCCAATATACCTAAAATGCTTGGACTTGAAGGTAAAAGACTTGCCGAACCTTCAGGCGAGCTTTCTCCTTTATTTATTCCTCCTTCTCTGAAGGTTATGTCTATAGGATTTTTACTGGAAAGATCTAAAGAGGCAGTTATATGGAGGGGGCCTCTTAAGATGCGTATTATTGATCAGTTTCTGACTGAAGTTACCTGGGGTGAACTGGATTATCTTCTTATAGACGCACCACCGGGAACAGGAGATGAACCTCTTACTATAGCACAGCTTATACCGGGAGCAGAAGCTATAATAGTAACTACAGGCCAGGAAGTATCAATTCTGGATGTGAGCAAATCAATAACCTTCTGCCAGAGAACTTCTATGAAGATAGCAGGAATTATCGAAAATATGAGTGGTTTTTCCTGTCCTCACTGTGGCCAGGAGATAAATTTATTTAAAACAGGTGGCGGAGAAAAACTGGCAATGGACGAAGGTATAAGATTTCTCGGTAGAATTCCTATAGACCCTGAAATAGTTAACTGTGGAGATAGCGGTAAAGCCTATGTAAAAGAATATCCCCATACTAAAGGATCTGATGTATTTAAAAAAATAGCAATAGAGCTGGGGGTAGAATAATATGAATCTTAATGTAGTAATCAGGGGTGGAGGAGATCTGGCTACAGGAGTTGCTCACAGATTATTTAAATCAGGTATGAAGGTTATTATTACAGAAGTTACAGAACCTCTTGTTATAAGAAGAACTGTTGCTTTTGCATCTGCCGTATATGAAGGTGAATTTACGGTAGAAGGTGTAACTGCAAAATTTCAGAAAACAGAACCTGTTTTTACAAATGAATTTATTCCTGTAATAGTTGATCCTGAATGTTCTGTATGGCACAGATTGAAACCTGATGTAATAGTAGATGCCATTATGGCAAAAACCAATAAAGGAACTTTTAAATATATGGCACCTGTTGTTATCGCACTGGGGCCAGGATTTAATGCCGGTACAGATGTGCACAGAGTCATAGAAACACAGAGAGGTCATTACCTGGGAAAGATTATAGAGGAAGGTTTTGCAGAAAGTGATACAGGTATACCGGGAGAAATAAATGGCTATTCTTCTCAGAGGATTATCAGAGCACCGGAGGAAGGTGTTTTTATGTCCAGGAAACAAATCGGTGATGCTGTTACAGAAGGAGACCTGGTTGGAAATGTAAAAGATGCTGAAGTAAAAGCAAATATTTCAGGCGTTATAAGAGGTCTTATAAGAGATGGTATAAATGTTACAAAGAATTTAAAAATCGGAGATGTAGATCCAAGGGGAAGAAAAGAATTTATCTGTACTATATCAGATAAAGCAAGAGCTCTGGGGGGCAGTGTTCTGGAAGCCATTATGAACTGCTATTCAGACAGGATTATATTTTTTGAGAAATAATTTGTTTAGAGTAACTGTACTATAATATTTCCTTTTAAATATAAGGTGTTACAGGATGAGGGAGTCATTATACAATATTCTGGATAGTTCTGAATATGGAGGTATTATGAAGAAATTAACATTATTATGTATTTTTTTGTTAATTTTTTCTGGATGTAAAAAACAGCAGGAAAAGAAAGAAGTTCTTATAATGACTTCCTTTTATCCTGTTTATATAAGTACGATTAATGTTACCAGAGATATTCCTGGAATAAAGGTTTTAAACCTTACAGAACCTCAGACAGGATGTATTCATAATTATGCTCTTACAGTGGATAATATGAAAAACCTTTCCTTATCAGATATTTTTATAATAAACGGAGCAGGAATGGAAAATTTTCTTGACAGGGTTATAAGAGAGAGAAGTAATTTAAAAATAATAGATACAAGTAAAGATATAGTATTGATAGAAGAAAATTATAATAATAAATCTTATAATCCTCATATATGGGTTTCTATATCGAATTTAATAAAACAGGTTGAAAATATTGAAAAAGGGCTCTCAATGTATGATCCTTCTAATAAAGAATATTATGAGAAGAATGCAGAACTTTATATAGAAAAACTCAGGAAATTAAAATATGAAATGGAAGAAGGAATGAAAGATATAAAATGTAGAAATATTGTAACTTTTCATAAAGCCTTTGATTATTTTGCAAAAGAATTCAATCTGAATATTGTTGCAGTTATTGAGAATAATCCCGGGACAGAACCGAATGCAAAAGAGATGGCAGAAACTATAAAAATAATTAGAGATAAACATGTTAAAGTATTGTTTGCAGAACCACAGTATTCTTCCTCTTCTGCTCATGCAATAGCTAAAGAAACAGGTCTCAATGTATCTATTCTTGATCCTGCAGTCACGGGGCCAATGGAAGAAAATGCTTATATAAATATTATGAGAAGTAATTTAGATACATTGAGAAAAACACTGAATTAGAAAGGATATCATATTATGCCTCTTTATGAATATAAATGTAGAGACTGCGGAAAAATAAGCGAATTTTTTCATAAGAAAGAAGAACTCGTGTGTACTTCATGCGGAAGTTTTAATCTTGAAAAACAATTTTCTGCTTTTTCTGTCGTAAATAAAGGTTCTGATTATAAAGAAAGGAGTTGCTGCGGCATGACAGAACCATGTGATAGTCCGAAAAGATGCTGTGGCAAATAAGAAGAATGGATATAAATTTTAAATGTCTTGAATGTGGTATACACAATTTTGTTAAATTACTTGATGAAAACAGCATTGATTCTGATTCACAGAAGGTTGCAATGAAGGACTTTCTGTCTTATCTTTCCAATCTTGATTTTTCACTTTCTCCACCTGTTATGTCAAAATATTATCATAAAGGAATAAGGGAACTTCTTCATAATGATGATCCCTATTATGAAAAAAAGAGATTTTATAACAAAAAAATTCTTTCTGAATATGATAATTTTCTTTCACTTATAAGAAAGACAGATAATCCTATCAGAGCTTCATTTATGATGACACTTGCCGGAAATATTATAGATTTCGGGCCAAACCAGGATTATGATATAGAAGAAACTATTTACTCTTCATTAAATCAATCCCTTGTAATAGATCACTACAGCAGTTTAATAAACGATATCTCCAGTGCTTCTCTAATATTATATTTATTAGATAATGCAGGAGAGATTGTTTTTGATAAACTCTTTATAGAAAGACTTATAGAGTCCAGGATGGTGGATAGAAAAAAAATTGTTGCTGTAACAAGGGGAACTCCTGTTATAAATGATGCTACTATAGAAGATGCGAAAGAAGTGGGTCTTACGGAATTAGTTAAAGTAATTGATACGGGAGATTGTACACCGGGAATTATTTTTGAAGATTCATCAGAGGAGTTCAATAAATATTTTAACTCTGCTGATTTGATTATATCTAAAGGGCAGGGTAATTTTGAAACACTTCATGGGCTTAATATTAACAATATCTATTTTTTGCTTATAGTAAAATGTCCTCTTATAGGGGATATATTGAACGTTCCTACCGGATCTTTTGTATGTATGAAATCAGGAGAAGATAAATGAATATTTTTGGGCCTGTTCCTTCACGGCGTCTCGGGAGAAGTCTTGGTATTAATATCATACCTTATAAGAATTGTTCTTATGATTGTGTTTACTGTCAGGTAGGAAGGACACCATGTAAAACTGTAGAGAGAAAAGAATTTTACAGAGCTGAAGATATTTTTAAAGAGGTAAATAGTAAGCTGGAAGAATTGAATAACATCGGAGAAACAGTGGATTTTCTCACCTTTGTATCTCACGGAGAACCTCTTCTGGATATAAATTTAGAAAGAGAAATAGAGCTTTTAAAAAAATTTAATATTAAAATTGCTCTTATAACCAATGCTTCTCTTTTGAGTTATTATAAAAAGGAATCTCTGAAACATATAGACTGGATTTCTTTAAAAGTAGATTCTGTGAAAGAAGATGTGTGGAAAAAAATCAATCGTCCCTGTGATGAACTTGATTTAAAGAAGATCCTTGAACATATAATTGACTTTTCAGAGACATACAGTAATCTGTTAAATACAGAGACAATGATTTTAAAAAATTTAAATGACAGTGAAGAAGATATAAGATTAATTGCTGATTTTCTGAGTAAAATTAACCCTCATAAATCCTATATTTCCGTTCCTGTAAGACCACCTGCGGAAAAATGGGCGGAAAAACCTGATGAAGAAATAATGCTCAGAACCTATAATATATTAAAAGAGAAGATTAAATCCGTAGAATATCTTACAGGTTATGAAGGTAATTCTTTTATTTCTTCAGGGAGTGTTAAGGAAGATCTTCTTTCTATAACATCTGTTCACCCTATGAAAGACGAAGGAGTAAGGCAATTTCTTTTGTCAAAAAACACGGACTGGCATATTGTAGAAGAACTTCTGAAGGAAAATTTACTTGTACAGATGAAATATAATGGAGAATATTTTTATAAAAGGAGATTTTGATTATGAAAAAACATATATTAAATTTCTGGATTGATTTTACATCCTTTATAGCTCTTTTAGCTATATCAGGTACCGGTTGAATTCTTTATTTTATACTTCCTCCCGGTTCGGGAAGGAAAAGATTTATTTTAACAAGGCATGACTGGGGATATATACATACTGTATTTGCTGTAATATTCCTTATTGGCATGATTATTCATATTTATCTGCACTGGGAGTGGGTAAAGAAAATGTTCTATCAGTGTTGCATAAAGAAATCATGTAATGATATGGAGGAAATAAAATGAATTTAATTCTGGATAAATTTAGAGATTTAGTAGAAAAGCATAATCTGTTAAAACATAAAATTGGAATTGTATGTAATCCTATAATTACAGACAGAGCTATAGGCACACCGGAAAGGAAAGATTTTCCTTTATTAAAAGGTAAGGAGAGATTAATGGAAGCAGAATTTTCCGGAAGTTACGGTCATGCCTATACAGATGAATTCGGTGATTTTGAAGGGACTATTGAAGATATTCTATCTTTATCCCTTGAAACCAATTATGAAAGAGCAATTTTTGTTTCATCTATAAATGCAGTAATGAGGTATTTAAATTTGATTGAATGTACAAGACACTGCAGAAACGAAGGCCCAGGAGAATGTGCTTCCATGCTTTTAGAGAAATTTAATAAAGAATTCAGTCATATTAAGCATATAGCTTTAATAGGTTTTCAACCTGCAATGGCTCAAAAGTTATCGGAACGTTTTTCTTTACATATTTTAGATATGGATCCTGATAATATCGGTAAAGTAAAATTCGGAACAGAAATAAAGGATGGTGAAAAAGACAGGAAAGAAATAATTGACATGTGTGACATGGCCCTTGTTACAGGTACTACTGCAGTTAACGGCACTATGATGGATATTTTAGATATATGCGGGACAAAACCGGTTATAGTTTACGGTGTAACGATTGCAGGTATTGCTCATCTTATGGGGCTTACGAGATACTGTCCGAAATCGTTTTAACCGGAAAGAGGTAATTTTATAATGGTAAAAACTTTAAGGGCCATGGAAAATGATCATTGTGTTATATGTGGTCAGGAAAATTCCGATGGACTTATGATAAATTATACAGTTCTCCCTGATGGGAAAATTTTTGGTCAATGGATACCTTCTATTAAATATGAAGGTTTTAAAGGAATTATTCATGGAGGTTTGCTCAGTACCGTAATAGATGAAGCCATGTCAAAATCTATTATAGCACAGCATATAGAAGCTCTGACTGTAGAACTGAAAGTCAGATTCCATCACTATGCCGAGCCTGACGAATTATTGAATATTCACGGCTGGATTGTCAGTAAAAATAAAAGAAAAATTTTAACGGAAGGTATTCTGGAGACTGAATCAGGTAAAGAAATCGCCCACGGTTGGGGAACTTTTCTTACTATTCTATGCTCTCGTGACGGGTAACGCGTAATGCGTGACGGGGGAGGGACGTCCTTATTACATGCTTATTGTTCGGTTCAAAAAGTATGGTATCTGAAATTATCTGTCGTAAAAAACTACTATGACTATCTTTGACAGAAAATAAAAATTATTGTAAAATAACAGCCTGTAGACATTATAATGTAGTTCACAATAAATTATAGATAATCTTCGCGTAACAGTAAGTGTTACGCATTACGAAATATTTAATTTCTAATAAGTTATAACATTAACTATAAACATTATGAAAACTCAGAAATATCTTCTATTATTTTTAATATTCTTGCTTCTCATACTTCCTTTTCAGGCTGTAAATCATATTCATAGTACTATGGACAGTAAAGACGACTGTATGGCCTGTAAATGGATTCAGATTTTTTCTGCTGTTTTTATTTTCTTAATTCTTTTTTTTGAAATTATTTTTCTCTTCAAACCTTTATGTTTGAGAGAGTTGACTCATGAGAATATATTCTATTCTACTGTTTATTCCATAAGAGGACCTCCTGAAAATTGAATTATCTCCGTAAGAGATTATAATAACATAACAACGACTATAAACGGTTCAGTTATAACAATAGGTAAGAGCCTGTTACTCCTGTTATGTGTTATTATTCTTCTATAATTTTTTTATTAACTCTTATGAATT
>JBEHWP010000182.1:0-9535 GCA_040217665.1 Vulcanimicrobiota bacterium | reverse complement strand
CTTATCTCAAGCGGTATAAGTCTTATCCTGTCACTGATTCTCTATGTGGGGGCTCAGACAAATGTTATTAACCTGCCCGGTGGAAAAACCTTTGAATTATTTCAATGGGAAGGTCCTTTTTCCTGGATCAGATTCGGTGCTCTTGATCAAAACGGGTTTTCCATCAATTATTTTGTAGGAGTAGACGGAATAAGTTTACCTATTGTAGTTCTGACTACATTACTCACATTTCTTTCAATTCTCTATTCAGGTAAATATATAACTAAAAGAATAAAGGAATATTTTTTCCTCTTTTTACTTTTAGAGACAGGTATGCTGGGAGTGTTTATTTCTCTGGATTTCTTTCTCTTTTATGTATTCTGGGAGGTCTGTCTCGTACCTATGTATTTCTTAATAGGTATATGGGGTGGCCCGAAGAAAGAATATGCGGCAATAAAATTCTTTTTATATACACTGGTAGGCAGTATGGGTATGCTGGTAGCCATCTTGATACTCTTTTTCAATACCAGTCCTCATACATTAAATATGCTGGAAATTACGGCACAGAATCCTCTTGCAGGGAAATTTGCCCTGGGGGCTCTTACATTCTGGCTTATGTTTATAGGTTTTGCCATAAAAGTGCCTATGTTCCCATTCCATACATGGTTGCCACTGGCCCATGTAGAAGCCCCTACTGCAGGCAGTGTAATACTTGCAGGTATTCTTCTTAAAATGGGTACTTACGGTTTTTTAAGGGTAGTTCTTCCTATGATGCCGGAAGCATCTGCTGCGTTTGCCTTCCCTCTCGTAATACTTGCTTTTATAAGTATTGTTTACGGCTCTTACTGTGCTCTTGCCCAGACTGATTTAAAAAAGCTTGTAGCCTATTCGAGTGTAAACCATATGGGTTATGTTATGCTCGGCATAGCTGCATCTTATGCGGCTACACCTGCAGGAAATGATGCAATGGAAAAAATAATCAATTTCAAAGCAACTGCTCTTAACGGTGCCGTTATGCAGATGGTAAGCCACGGACTTATAACGGGAGCGCTCTTCTTCCTGGTAGGTGTAATTTATGAAAGAGCCCATACAAGGGATCTGAACAGTTTCGGAGGTCTCGGGGTCAATCTTCCTGTATATGCAGGATTCTTCATGTTGTTTGCCATGGCTTCTCTGGGACTTCCGGGATTATGCGGTTTTATAGGAGAATTTCTTGTTTTCCTGGGAGCCTATGGTGTCGGTCCTTATGCTACAGGACTTATTATCCCTCTGCAGATTATAGTAGGTCTCTCGCTTCTCGGAGTGGTACTGACTGCAGGTTATATGCTGTGGTCTGTACAGCGTATATTCATGGGGCCTCTGAACGAGAAGTGGAAAAACCTGACTGATATGAGTGTAGTAGAACTTGGAAGTCTTACACCGCTTATGGTTCTCACAGTATTACTTGGTATTTATCCTGCTCTTGTTATCGATATGATAAATAAAAGTGTATTATATATTCTCAACACTCTGAATCTGTAAGAGTTATTAAGGAGGAATATGCTTGTTTATAACTATACAAAATCTGGCACCTGAGATAATTCTCTGTGTCGGAGCTCTTCTGATACTATGTGTGGATGCCTTTTTCCCTAAAATAAAGAAATATTATTTCGGTCTTGCAGCGTGGATGTTCACATTTCTGAGCTTTTTAAGTCTTTATTTTTTAACAGGCTATGGAAAAAGTGCTGTTATTTTTCAGGGAAGCTATTCGACAGACGGCTTCGCTCTGTTCTGCAAGGCCCTCATATTTATTGCAGGTTCTGTAATACTCTTATTTTCCATAGCTTATGTATACAGACATATTCATTATAAAACTGAATTTTTTGCTCTCATATTATTTTCATTGATGGCCATGAGTGTCCTTGTATCATCTACTGATCTGATACTCATCATACTGGCCTTTGAATTTGTAAGTATTCCGAGCTATATACTTGTCGGTTATCACAGAGATGACATTAAATCAAAGGAAGCAAGCCTGAAATATTTCCTCTTCGGAACTGTATCTGCTGCTATGTTGATTATGGGTGCTTCTTTTCTTTACGGTCTTACGGGAGAAACAAATATATATCATATAGCAAAGGCTCTGTCCGGCACAGGAGATGTACTTATACCGGGATATAAATGGCTTACTCTTCTTGCTCTTGTTTTAGTAGGAGCAGGGTTTGGATTTAAAATAGGAATGTTTCCTTTCCAGATGTGGGTTCCCGATGTATATGAAGGAGCACCAACTCCTATTACTGCTTTCCTTGCAGCAGCTTCCAAAACTGCAGGTATAGCTATTTTATTGAGGTTCTTTTTTGTAGTATTTAAAAATAATATTCCTGTAAACTGGTGTGCCATACTGCTTGTACTGTCAATAATAACAATGTTTACAGGTAATCTTATGGCAATAAGCCAGAAAAATATCAAAAGAATGCTCGGTTATTCCAGTATTGCTCATGTAGGATATATACTTGCAGGAATAGTCGGTATTTATCATTACAGCCAGACAGGAGAAATGTTCAGTGTCTCCCCTATTCTTGTATATCTTACAGCATATGTATATATGAATCTCGGAGCCTTTGCGGTAGTAATCCTTGCAGAGGACATGACAGGAGATAATATAGATGGATATGCCGGTCTTGGAACCAGGTATCCTCTTCTTGCATTTATGCTTACAGTGTTTCTGCTGTCACTTGCAGGACTGCCGCCTCTCGCAGGTTTTATAGGGAAATTTTTCATCTTCGGTGAAATAGTAAATGCATCTTACTATGTTCTTGTAATACTGGCTGTATTAAACAGTGTTATAAGTGTTTATTATTACTTCAGGGTAGTCCATTTCATGTATTTTGTCGCACCTCTGGAAAATGATAAGAAACCTGTTTATTCATACAGTATTCTTACACTGGCAGCCATGTATATATGTTTTGCAGGAACAATCTTTATGGGCATAAAACCTAACTGGATTGTAGATCTTGCCAGCAGGGCTTTAATCATTATAGATGTAAGATAATAATAATTGGTCTTTCCTCGCGTCACGCGTCATGCGTCACGGGTCACGACGATAAAAGGAGTAAACGTTATGAGTTATTTAAAAGAGATATTTACAGTAGTAGCAGATTTACCGGGAGGGCAGATACTGCAGGGTGCAACTGATGTTGTATTTAACTGGTCCAGGCGCTCATCTCTATGGCCTATGACATTCGGCCTTGCCTGCTGTGCCATAGAAATGATGGCTGCCGCAGCATCCCGCTATGATATAGACCGTTTTGGAGCAGGACTTTACAGACCATCACCGAGACAGTCTGATTTAATGATAGTGGCAGGAACTGTTACACACAAAATGGCACCTCTGGTTAAAAGACTTTATGAACAGATGCCTGAACCGAGGTATGTAATTTCCATGGGAAACTGTGCCAATACAGGAGGTATATATAAATATGATTCCTATTCCGTTTTGCTGGGAGTAGATAAAATCGTGCCTGTAGATGTTTATATTCCGGGATGTCCTCCGAGGCCGGAATCTCTTTTATATGGTCTCATAAAACTTCAGGAAAAAATAGATAATGAAAAATTTACACAGGTATTTTATTGATATTTATATAAACACCGCAGAAATAGGAGAAACATTATGCTTAATCAATTACGGGAAGCCTTTAAACAGGCAGATAAAGAATTTAATGAACTCTTTGCCGGTGCATTGAGTTGTATAACAGGACTTAAAACATCGGGGAAATATCTGTTAAGACCTACTGTGACTCTCCATTATCCGGATCAACACTGGGTCATGTATAAAGATACAAGAAACTGGCTCAAATTGATGAAAAATGAAGAAACAGGTGAGGAACTGTGTACTGCATGCGGAAGCTGTGTGAGAATCTGTCCGTGTTCCTGTATAAAAATTGCCTCCGGGAAAAAAGCTGAACATAGAAAAGGTCTTTTACCTGACATATTTGAGATTGATTTTTCCCTCTGCTGTTTCTGCGGACTCTGCGTGGAAGCATGCCCTTTTAATGCAATAAAATTCTGTGCCGCCTATGAAATGGCACAGTACGACAGAAAAGATTTAGTCTGGAATAAAGAGCAATTACTTGCTATAAACGATGATTTCAAACAGACAGAACCGAAACAGATGGTTGATAGATATATAATTCCTTAGTAATGTAACAGATAAAAATGTATCCGAAAATGCTTCTGCCTGGCAGGCTCTGGAGAAGAAAAATTAGTTTTTTATTTAGAATTAAAAATTAAATAAGGGTTAATTTGTTATCTGGAAAACAAATTATATAAGGCAAATAATTTTTCTTCGTAAGAGCCTGTCAGGCAGAAGCTGATAAAATGGTTACGAACTTATCTGGAGCGGTAATTAGTATAGTTTGCCAGCCAGGTTTGTCAAGAAATAACTATTATATCGTGACATGTAAAGCGTTACGGGTGACGCAAGGATACTGTTCGTTCTAATAATTTGGAGTTATTTTTCTTACAGTCCTTAGCAGTAAGTAACTGCTTTTCATTTTTCACTTTTCATTACAAAAACTTCTTCAGTTTCCTTTTTAAATTCCTTAAATAATATAGATAATTGAGGAGATTCATTTGCTCTCATAGAGAAAGCTTCCATAAGTGATTTATAGTACCATTGCTGTTTATCTTTTCCTCTTTTGAAGCGGGACCAGAGACTATCACCGAATCTGTCGAAATCCTGTCTTATTGCCCTTATATTATCCAGCTTATCGGCACATTCTACAAGAAGGCTATCTACATGAGCAATTTTAAGATATTCTATCGTATGAGTTTTTCTATGTTCCCAGGTATCCTTTTTATCAGGTTCTGAAATAGCTTCCACTATTCCTGCTATTTTTGCCCCGAAACTTAATTTTATCTCCTGTACCGTTACAGGTGTATCTTCCAGTGTATCATGAAGGAGGCCTGCAATGACAACATCCTCATCACAGCCTGCTTCTATAAGCAGTTTACTTACACCTATGGGATGCACTATATATGGCACATGAGATCCTTTACGGAATTGCCCTCTGTGGGCTTTAGCGGCAAATTCAATAGCATCAAAAATTTTGTCTGTCATAATTATAACCTCGTAATGCGTGATGCGTGATGCGAAGGTGTAATACCCCATTACGCTTTACGCTTTACTCATCACGAATTATTTAAATTTTAATATATGAAATACACTATAAATATAGAATATTAACAAAGGCCAGTTTATTAAAAACGTATAATATAAACAAAAAGATTACCAGAACAAAAAATCCCGGTAATCTCTTTAATCCCATTAATCCCTGTCCTATTTTATGGCTACTTTTGCGCCTTCTGCTTCGAGTTCCTGTTTAATCTTTTCAGCTTCTTCTTTCGGAATAGCTTCTTTTACTACTTTTGGTGCGCCTTCAACCAGGTCTTTTGCTTCTTTAAGTCCTAAAGTTGTAACTTTTCTTACAGCTTTAATAACTTTTATTTTATCTTTACCTGCGTCTTCAAGGACTACATCAAATTCGGTTTTTTCTACAGCAGCTTCGGCAGCCGGGGCAGCTCCGCCCATAGCCGGCATCATGCCTGCCATCATCATAGGAGCTCCGGCTGTAACGCCAAACTCCTCCTCAAATGTTTTTACCAGATCTACGAGATCCAGCACTGTCATACCTTTTACAGCTTCTATGATTTCTTCTTTGGTAATACTCATTTTTACCTACCTTTCTTAATTAAGAAAATATTTTTTTAACCCTGTTCTTCTTTTTGCCTTTTTATAGCATTTAATACATTTACAAAATCTCTCATTGGTGCAGCCAGTACACCGACCAGGTTCTGGACAGGACCGTTCATAACACCTGCAAGCTGACCCAGTAATACTTCTCTGGATGGTAATGTTGCAAGGGTTTCAAGTTCCTCTGGAGACAAAAACTTACCTTTCATATAGGCAGCTTTAATAACAGGCAAATGGTTCCTGTCTTTATTGGCTTCTTTTTTGAAATCTACAATAGCTTTGGCCGTTGCTACAGGATCTTTATAACCGAAAATAGCAGCAGTAGGTTCAGCGAAATAACCAATGAGCTTATCATTGTCTGTCTCTTGAATTGCTTTACAGGCGAGGGTATTCTTTATTACTTTGTATTCACTGCCTGCATCTCTGATTTTTTCCCTGAGAATTGACACTTCTTTTACGGTTAATCCCGGTTTTCCCTGTTCACCTCTATAGTTGGTAAGCACAACTATCTGAGATTCCTTAAACTTACCCTTAAGTTGTTCAACCATTTCTTGTTTTTCTGGTCTAATCTTAGTTGAAGTCACTTTACCCCTCCCTTCGAAAAAGTTTACAGTTTATGGTTTATAGTTTAATTTCCAGAAAATATAATTAAAACTGATTCCTGAAGATTTAACTCTAAACTCTAAACAGTGTGACTGCTCCATCTACTATGCTATAGCAGAGGATTTCAGGGGCTTTACCCACAGACTACAGCCCTGGTCTGGTAATATTATTATACCCAAACGTTTACTTGGGTCAATATTTCAAGGACTCCGAATTCATCTAACTCTAAGCCTCCAGCTATAGAAGAAGTATTCTTCGGTTTTTCTAGAAAAAAGACTTCTGCTTTTGCAGAAGTCTTTTTTATGCATAACAAATATTTTATTTAAGACCTCCGCAGGCAGTCATATGACTATTAAGTGTATTACACCTACTTCTCAGATCGCAGAAAATTTCCAGATAAAGCCAGCCAGCTGATTGCTGACTGCTAAATTACTAAACAGATACTTTCTGTCTTTCAGCAACCAGGGTATTTACACTGGCTGAATCCAGTTTTATTCCCGGGCTCATAGTAGAGCTTATTGCGACAGATTTTAAATACTGTCCTTTTGCCGATGAAGGCTTGGCCCTCATAATAGCATCCATAAATACGACCAGGTTTTCAAGCAATGCATCTTCTGAAAAAGAAACTTTTCCGATAGATGAATGGACTATAGCGAATTTATCTGCTCTATATTGAACTTTTCCAGATTTAATCTCTTTAATTACAGTACCTATATCGAAAGAAAGTGTTCCTGCCTTGGGGTTAGGCATACGCGGTCCCAGAACTCTTCCGAGACTTTTGCCTATTAAACCCATAATATCAGGTGTGGCGACTACCACATCAAAATCAGACCATCCTTCTTTTACCTTTTCAATTAAGTCTGCATCACCTACATAATCGGCTCCTGCTTCTTTTGCTTCTTTTGCTTTATCACCTTTGGCAAATGCGATTACTCTCGGTGTTTTACCTGTACCATGAGGCAGTATTACTGTTCCTCTAACGCCCTGTTCACTTCTTTTGGGGTCTATACCTAATCTGACAGAAATCTCAACTGTTTCGTCAAATTTTACACTGGAAAGCTGTTTTAATAAACTTACAGCTTCTACAGTGGGATACAAACGGCTACGGTCGATTCGTTTCAATGCTTCCCTGTATCTTTTACCATGTCTGGCCATAAAACCTCTCCTCTCCAACCCCCCTGAGGTTGAAATTTTTTAATTTGTAATATTTACTCCCATACTTCTGGCAGTACCTTCGATAATGCGGCATGCAGCTTCCAGATTTCTGGTATTGAGATCGGGAAGTTTTGTTTTAGCTATTTTCTTCACCTGTTCCTGTGTAAGAGTTGCAACTTTATCTTTATTAGGAACGCCGGAACCTTTTTCTATACCAGTTTCTTTGCATATTAAATCTGCTGCCGGCGGAGTTTTTGTTATAAAAGTAAAACTTCTGTCAGCATAAATAGTTATTTCTGCCGGTATTATCATACCTTCATTGGCAGAAGTTTTTGCATTATAAGCTTTGCAAAACTCCATAATATTCAGTCCATACTGGCCCAGAGCAGGACCAATAGGAGGTGCAGGATTGGCTTTCCCTGCAGGTATCTGTAACTTAACCATTGCCAAAACCTTTTTAGCCATATTCTAACTCCTTTCAGATCTGTTATTTCAGATCTTTTCTACCTGACCATATTCTATTTCAACCGGTGTTTCTCTACCGAATATAGTAATGAGAACTTTCAACTTTGCTCTGTCAGGATAAACCTCTTCTACTATACCGGTAAAATCAGCGAAAGGTCCGGAAATAACCTTGACTGGATCATCTTTACTGAATAATTCTTTAAATCTCGGAACTTCGGTACGGCTCTGACGGAGTATACTTTTCACTTCTTTTTCTTCAAGAGGAATTGGCTTTGAACCTGTTCCTGAACCGACAAAACCTGTTACACCTGTTGTGTTCCTTACTACATACCAGGAATCATCTGTAAGTTTCATCTGCAACATAAGATATCCCGGATATATCTTCTTCTTCGTAACTTTCTTCTTACCATCTTTTATTTCCACTTCATCTTCAGTAGGAATAAGAACCTGAAATATATGATCTTTCATGCCCATAGAATCAATTCTTTTTAATAAATTGGCTCTTACTTTATTTTCATATCCGGAATAGGTATGAATCACATACCACTGTTTATCGTTATCTTCTACTTCCTCTTCAGAAGTTGTTTCAGGAACTTCATTATCTTCTGTTAATTCTGTAATATCATCAACCATAAATAAAGGGACCTGCTTAAAAGAAGTCCCACACCTCCTAAGAATATTTTATACTATATCTCAGCGGACATTACTATGTATAGCATTAAATACCATTACAAAAATCTGATCTGTAAAATAAACAAAAATTGAGACTACTACAAGAGTACCTGTTACCATAATAGTAGAAGTCCACAATTCTTTTTTAGAAGGCCATGTGACCCTTTTTATTTCAGATTTAACAGATTTTAAATATTTAATAAGTGCATTATAATTCTTTGTAAAAAATTCTCCCATTTAACCTTACCTTATCCATACCTTCCCGTCTGTATTATGAAATATATTATTTAAATTATTTAGACAAAACTGCTCTACATTAATTTCTACCTAAAGCTCTATTTTACGCCGTTAAAAACGAAAATTCCTCTAAGTTTAAATTACAGGCCTGGCCGGATTCGAACCGACAACATCCGGTTTTGGAGACCGGCGCTCTGCCAGTTGGAGCTACAGGCCTGAGTATATAAAAACTATCACTTATCGTGTTTCGCGATGAAGTGTATGTTTTTTATCAAACTTACAATACTTCTTAAGTTCTAACCTGCCGGAATTCTTCAATCTGTTCTTACTTGTATTATAATTCCTTCTTTTACACTCAGTACAGGCCAGAGTTACATTAAGACGATGCTCCTTTTTCTTCTTTGCCATAAAAACTCACCACTTTCAGGAGATAAAAATAAAGCCTAACCTTCCAGTACCTTTGTAACAACTCCGGCTCCTACGGTTCGACCGCCTTCTCTTATGGCAAATCTTGAACCCTGCTCGATTGCAACGGGAGTTATTAACTCTACTGCCATTCTTATATTGTCACCTGGCATTACCATTTCCACATTCTCCGGTAATGTTACAGAACCTGTAACATCAGTTGTTCTCAGATAGAACTGCGGACGATATCCCTTGAAGAAAGGTGTGTGACGTCCACCTTCTTCTTTT
>JBEHWP010000181.1:0-9576 GCA_040217665.1 Vulcanimicrobiota bacterium | reverse complement strand
AATTATACCTTAAATCTTAAAGAAATGGTAGAGGGATTTTTTAAACGGTGTAACAGGATTATGCATTATAAAAAATAATTTATGAGAAAGGATTTTTTACATTTTTTTGTTTTCCCGTAATCTATCATATCGTCAAGTTTTTGCAGCGATTTTTCTTTCAACTGTTCTATTATTCTGTATCCCATGAGGAGTTTTATATAATTTTTTTTTATGACTATTTTTTTTAATTTATCTACAGGACATGGCAGTTCCTCTATACAGTTGTATTTTCTCAGGATTTTTATACAGATTTCGATTGTTTTATTCTGGCCCGATCGTCCAAAAAGTATTTTACCTGTTTCTTCCGGATTAATTAACAGAATGTCTTTCGACTGGTTCAGAAGATAGGTATAAAATTTTTCTATCACCTTTTTCGGCGGGTACATTTTACTTATGAAATATTTTCTCATACCTATGTCGCCATGTCTGAAGAGCAGTAATGCATAGGCCTGTTTCCCGTCTCTCCCGGCTCTTCCTGTTTCCTGATAATAATCTTCCAGAGTTGCAGTAATAGAGTAGTGTATTACAAATCTTATATCTTTTTTATCTATGCCCATACCAAACGCATTTGTAGCCACTATTATATCCAGTTCATTATTCATAAATTTGTTCTGTATTTTTTCTCTCAAATCTTTATGAAGTCCCCCATGATAACCTTCTGCATTCAGACCCCAGCTTTTAAGTTTTACCGATAAAACTTCGACTCCTTTCTGTGTATATGTATAGATTATGCCACTTCCCGGATCTGAAGAGAGATATTCCCACAGAATCTCGTCTTTTTCCATGTTACTTCTTACGTTTTTAACTTCATAGATAAAATTGTCTCTTGCCAGATCGGAAATGATAACAGAAGGTTTTTTCATGTTAAGATTCTTTATAATATCCTGTCTTACTATCTCTGTGGCAGTTGCTGTAAGTGCTAAAACAGAACCCGCATGGCAGCAGGAAATTAAATCTTTTAATTTCAGATAATCTGGCCGGAAATTATGTCCCCATTGGGAAATACAGTGTGCTTCGTCTACTGCAAAAAGTGATATTCTGGCATGAGAGAGACTTTCCATGAATGTTTTACTATTTATTCTTTCAGGTGCTATATACAAAATTTTTATTTCTTTTCTTTCTATTTTTTTTAGAATTTCTCTCTGTTCATCTTTGCTCATGGAACTGTTTATAAAATTTGCTTTAATTCCAAGGGTTATGAGTTTATCTACCTGATCTTTCATCAGTGCTATGAGAGGTGAAATAACGATTGTCATTCCCGGAAGTAACAGAGCAGGTAATTGATAGCACAGAGATTTCCCTTTACCTGTAGGCATTATTATCAACAGATCCTGACGGGACAGAATTTTTTCTATAATATCTTTCTGTCCGTCCCTGAAAGTGGAATAGCCAAAATATTTTTTCAGATACATTTCTAAAGGGATCGACATGATTGTTACCTTCTTTGCCTTTATATATAAATTATAATATAAATTTATATCATAATATTAAAGTAACATTCACGTAACAATTTTATTTATTTTTTAGACTTTAACTTTTATTTTGCATTTTTCTCCAAGATAAAGTAAAATATATGTTCCTGTACTTGATGAGTAGTGTCTTTTTACTCACTACTCACTAACAGGCATGACCGGAGCGGTCACAACAAAATATGAAAATGAATAGACTGCGAAGCATAAGGCTTCATCATTTTTATATAAATTATCTATATTATGGGGTATTAAAAGGAGAAATATTCATGTCATCAAAATTTAATCTTCCCGACGGGATTGTTTCAAATACAGTGGTTCGTGCAACTTATAAAGATACTGATCAGATGGGTGTAGTATATTATGCCAATTATTTGATATGGTTTGAAATAGGGAGAGGGGAATTTATGAGAAAATGTGGCGTTTCATATAAAGATTTTGAAAAAGAAGGAATTATGCTGCCTGTAACCCATGCCTGCTGTGATTATATAAAACCTGTCCGTTATGATGATATGATAAGGATAGAAGTGTCAATTAACGAACTGACAAAAGTTTCTATAGGTTTTTTGCATAATATCTATTCCTATCCCGGAGGAGAACTTATTGCTACCGGTAAGACAAAACATGTTTTCATGAATAAGTCAGGAAGGATTCAGAGAGCAGGCGAAAAGATTCTTTATATATTTAAAGAAGCTCTCGGCAAGAGAGCTACATTATCTTCTCACCCTTTACCAAATGTGGAGATTTATCAGTAGTCAATAGTGATTAAAAATGATCCTGTTCTGCTCACCACACACTTTCCACTTTTCACTTTTCGCTTTTCACAACTCACGACTCACGATTAAATCTTGCCCTTAGCTGACCGCATGCACCGTCTATACTTCTTCCTCTTTCATTTCTCAGAGTTGCATTTATACCGTATTTTTCTATTTCCATTAGAAAACTCTGGGCTGTCAGTATATTTGACGGGCTGTAGTGGAAATGGTCTACCGGATTAAGGGGTATAAGGTTTACCACACATTTTATGTCTTTAAGTATTTTTGCCAGTTTTCTTGCACCTGACAGATCGTCATTAATCCCCTTTATGAGGATATATTCAAAGGTTATTCTGTCACCTGTAACCTTCTGATAATATTTACAGGCTTCAAGTAATTCTTCTATGGGGTAAGTATTATTTACAGGCATTAATTTAGATCTTAACTGATTATTATATGCATGAAGCGACACTGCCAGTTTACATCCCAGTCCTTCATGGGCAAGTCTCTTTATTCCGGGTACAATGCCTGATGTTGAAATCGCTATATTTCTGCGGCCTATTCCTATACCATGAGAGTATTTTATCATATTTACTGCTTTTATCAGATTATCATAATTTGCCAGAGGTTCTCCTATACCCATAATTACAATATTTCCAATTCTTTCGTCTGAAGGGGACAGTAATTTTTGCACCTGAATAACCTGATCTATAATCTCTGCATGAGTCAAATTTCTTACAAGCCCTTTAAGGCCTGATGCACAGAAACTGCACTTGAGAGCACATCCTGCCTGAGTCGATATACAGAGTGTTGTCCGCCTGGAAATGTGATTTTCTTCATATCTCATTAACACTGTTTCTATAAGATTTCCGTCACATAATTCAAAAAGATATTTTTCAGTATTTTTGTTTGCAGAGATCTGTCTGTCACGCATTTTTATATCTGATATAAAAGCCACTTCTTTCAGTTTCTCTCTCAGTTCTTTACTTATATTTGTCATTTGAGAGAAATCACTTTCTTTTTTATAATAAATCCACTGGTATAACTGTTTTCCCCGGAAAGATTTTTCTCCTGTGGAAATAAAAAAATCGGAAAGTTCTTCTTCTGTTTTACCTTTTAGATCGATCAATTTTTATGTTCCTTTCTATTCTGAATAAGGGTTCAGCAGTTAGCTATTTTTGACTGCTATTATGTAAAATTTTTAAGATATATTTTTAATTCTTCAAATCTCTTTTTAATATTTTCAAAAAGTTCCATGTTTATTTCTCCGTTTTTACATAAATATTCAAAATCATAACTAGCTTCTTTTAATAGATTTGCATGAATATTTGCTGCCAGTCCTTTGATTGTATGGGCCAGATGGGATACATGAGATATATCCCCTTTATCTATAGATTTACTTAACTCTTCTATATTATCAGGTATATCCTTTAACACCATTTCAATAATTTCTCTTTCGAATTTATCATCACCTTCAATACGTTTCATGAAGGCTTCCCTGTTATAAATTTCCTTTCCTTTTATTTCGCTGCAGTCAGGTTTATAAGGAGAATTTTTTTCCTCTTTATAAAGGAAATGTTCTATAATCCTCAGCAGCTCTTCTGGTTGAACCGGTTTTTGTATATAATCGTCCATACCTGCTGCTATGCATCTTTCCCTGTCACCTTTCATTGCATGGGCTGTCATTGCTATAATCGGTATATGTTTTTTCATAGTTTTTTCTTTATCTCTTATGGTTGATGTGGCAGTTAATCCGTCCATTTCCGGCATCTGTACATCCATAAGGATTAAATCATAAGGAATTTTTTCTATAGCTTCCAGAACTTCTTTGCCGGTTGCGACTGCACTGGCACGATATCCAATTTTCTCAAGTATTCTTAAAGCCACTTTCTGGTTTGTAATGTTATCTTCTGCCAGAAGAATTCTGGTTTTTTGTTTTATCTCATCTGAAATAACAGAGGTCATTGGATTGACTGTAACGTGAGTTCTGACAGGTTTACGTCCCATTGCTTCCATAAGACACCTGTAAAGCTGCCCCTGTTTTACCGGTTTTGTAAGATATGCAGAAAATCCAGTTTCTTTTATTGATATGGCATCTTCCGTATGTCCTAGGGAACTTAACATAATAAGAATAGTTTCTTTGATTTTTTCATTTTTTTTGATTAATTTTCCTAGCATTATACCATCCAGTTCTGGCATCTGAAGGTCTATAATTGCAATTTTGAAAGGATTATTTTTTTTCACTGCTTCATTGAGTATTTTAAGGGCAATAGTTCCCTTTTCTGCCTCTACGCAGTCACATTCGAATAAACGGAGCTGTTGACTCAGAACGAAACGGTTGGTTTTATTGTCATCTACAATAAGTATTTTTGTCCCTTTTATATCTTCTATTTTTATAGTGGGAGGCCTTTCTCCTGATTGCTTTTTAAACCCTGCCGTAAACCAGAAGTTTGAACCTTTTCCCGGTATACTTTCCACTCCTATTTCTCCATCCATCATTTCTGAAAGATATTTTGATATAGCAAGTCCCAGGCCTGTTCCTCCGTATTTTCTTGTAATAGAGCTATCTACCTGTGAAAAGGACTGAAATAGATTTTTTATAAGTTCTTCCGGTATTCCTATACCTGTATCACTGATAGAAAATCTTATTTTAACACAGGGCCCATTATCTTCTTCAAGCTTTATACTTATCAGTACTTCTCCTTTTTCCGTAAATTTGATGGCATTTCCTGTAAGATTGATGAGAATTTGCCTTAATCTTCCCGGATCGCCCCATAACATTTCAGGCACATTGCTGTACATTAAATAACCGAAGGCAAGTTTTTTTTCAGAGGCTTTCAGTGCAAGCAGATCCACTACATCTTCTACTACTGCTCTCAAGTCAAATTCTATTATTTCAAGTTCTAATTTCCCTGATTCTATTTTTGAAAAATCTAAAATATCATTTATCAGACTTAACAGTGAATCTGCAGATTTTTCTATGGTCAGGGCAAATTCTCTCTGAGTATCTGTCAGTTCTGTATCTAACAGTAAATCTGTCATACCAATAATTCCATTCATAGGTGTTCTTATTTCATGGCTCATATTTGCAAGAAACTGGCTTTTTGCAATACTTGCTTCTTCCGCTTCGTCTCTGGCTTTTTTCAGTTCTTTCTGAACCCTGGTTTTCTCTGTAATGTCACGGACAATACCTATGGCATGCCATTTATTACCCAGTTTAACAGATGACAGGGAAAGTTCTATTTCAATTTCTTTTCCGTCTTTCCTTAAAGCTTTTAATTCGACCAGTTTACCTGTAACATTACCAAGACCTGTATCCTTCCACTGTTCGATAGCTCCTGAAAAATCTTTCTTATAGTATTCAGGGGCCAGGGTATGGTGAAGATTTTTCCCGATTATTTCTTCTTCTTTATATCCGAAGATTTTTTCTGCTGCTCCATTCCAGTATGATATGTTACCTCTGTTATCCATAATTATAATTCCATCCTGGGCAGCTATAGTTATAGATCTGAATTTTTCTTCACTTTCCTTTAAAGCTTTTTCTGCTTCTTTACTTTCTGTAATATCATTGAAATTAACTGCTAAATGACCTGATTGAGGACTGTAGACTATTACATCAAGGTATTTATTAAAACCGGCATGATATTTTTCAAAGTGACTCGGTGTCCCTGTAAGATAAACTTCATTGAATATGTTAATCCATTCATCATTTATATCAATCTTAAGATCTCTGCGTTTTTTTCCTATTATATCTTCCCTTTTAAAGCCTGTGAGCTTTTCAAAAGCAGGGTTAACATCCAGAAATTGGAAATCTACCGGCTGGCCGGCTTTATTGACAATTACCCTGTAAAGGGAAAGGCCGCTCAGCATTTCACTGAAGAGGGTACGATATTTTTTTTCAGAGTCTATTATCTTTATAGAAAATTCACCTGATAAGCAGTGAAGGATAAAAAAGATAATTAACAGGAGAGTTATAATAGCTGTAACACTTACCGGTGTAAGACGGCTGGCAGTAATAAGACGATTCCAGTCTTTCCCGTCTATATCCATGCCGCAGACGGCTATAACTTCACCTGTATCATGATTGATTACTGGCACGAAACCTGTTACCCATAAGCCCCATCTATCAGGCAGAGGACCTTCACAGAAAGCCTCTTTGTTTGTAAATATTTCTCTGAGAGCTACACTTGCTTCATCATATAACTGACCCGGTGGAGAATAATCGGGAGAATTGGCCGGTTCAGAATCCATAAAGAAAAATATGTTCCCCTTACGAAGACCCAGTAAATAAATAAATCTGATATCTGATTCCATTGCACGAACAGAAATTATTTTTTCTTTTAAATATTGATAATCAACGGTTTTTAAATCAGACAGCTCTCCTTTGAGGTTTTTTAATTTATCCGGATCTATGGAAGCAGAAGCAAGTTTTGTTCTGGATATTAAATCTGTTCTTAATTCAATGTCTCTGTTTATCCCTGCTTTATATGTCACTATGGAGCCGCATATTAAAACAAATATTATTGTAACAGCTGTATAGAGCCTGTATTTTAATATTGATTTATTATCGTGAGCTTTTAAAAAATTAATCATATTTAATGGCGTAAAATAAGGCTTTAGATGAAAATTAAGTAGAAGCAATTTATCTAAATAATTTATATGAGAATCGTAACGCGTAACTCGTGACGGGAGAAACAAATTCTCATTCTTCGTTGTGCCTCAATCAGCTATTCCTGTTAGAGAGTAGAACAGGATATTTTTTACTCATCAATCACCACAATGGATATTTTTGTAATCTGTAACGTTTAGGGACTGTTTTTAAAAACAATTTTTCTCTCACGTTCTTCTGTGATTTCTCCTATAATCGCACAGTTTCCGAATTTTTCTTTAAAAAGGGAAACTTTTTCTTCAGCCATGGATATTAAAAGACCTCCCGATGTCTGTGCATCATAGAGAATATCTTCTTTAAAGACTGATATGTCAGTGTCTGAAATAACACTGCATGAATAATAGTTTTTATTCAGATGAGTTCCTGCCGGCACAAGACCCATTTCTGCATAATTCATGGCTTCCGAAAAAACCGGCACTCTGTCATGATAGATGATAGCCCCCACATTACCTGCTCTTAAAACTTCCAGTAAATGTCCTGTAAGGCCGAAGCCTGTTATGTCGGTGCAGGCGTTTGCTCCCACTTCTCCCATAATTTCCGACGCTCTTTTATTTAATGTACACATAGATATGGTAATTTCTTCTATAGCTTTAGAAGAAGCCATGCCTGCTTTTATGGCAGTGGATATGATGCCTGTTCCCAGAGGTTTTGTCAGTATAAGCTTATCCCCCGGTTTTGCCCCTTTATTGGAAATAACCCTGTCCGGATGGATTATACCTGTAACAGAGAGACCGTATTTAATTTCGGAATCTTCCACACTGTGTCCTCCTACAAGGAGCGCTCCTGCTTCTCTTATTTTTTCCATACCTCCCAGGAGTATTTTCTTTAAAATATCTCCGGGAAGTTCTTTTATGGGAAAACATACTATATTCATGGCAGTCAGTGGTTTCCCGCCCATGGCATATATGTCACTCAGAGAATTTGTTGCTGCAATCTGACCGAATAAATAAGGATCATCCACTATGGGTGTGAAAAAATCTACAGTCTGAATAAGTGCAAGTTCATCTGATATTTTATAAACACCTGCATCATCTGAATTTTCTATACCTACAATGAGGTTCGGGTCTGCCATGAGAGGCAGATCCTTTATGACATTATGCAGATCCGACGGACCTATTTTCGCCGCTCAACCTGCTGCTTTTGAAAAATGAGTAAGAGGTTTTTTCATTGTACCGTCACCACCTTTATGGCATAAGTTGAAACTGCCCTTCATGTAATCTGTACAGATGCTGAATTTCAACAGAGTTTTCTCCGGATTTATCTGTTATTTTTTCCCGGTCATTACAGTTAAATACTATTCCCATACCACAGCTTTTACTTATATCTCTTGGCAAAGGTATTATATCACAGTATATGTTTTCTTTCTGTAATATTTCTTCTATTTTAAGAACGTCATGGATTGATTTAAAAAGGGCCACACATTTTTTCATGTTTTAATTATCTCTTTAAGAACTGCTATTAAAAAATCTATTTCGTCAAATGTTCATATTTTAATTATCTCTTTGAGGGATGCAACTAAAAAATCTATATCATCAAAACTGTTGAAATATCCGAAACTTATTCTGATTGTACCTTTCGGGTAAGTTCCTGTTGTTTTATGGGCAGAAGGAGCGCAATGGAGACCGACTCTTACACAGATATCATATTTTCTGTCAAGTATATAGCCAATTTCTGCAGGGTCTCTGTCTTTTATATTGATTGAAAATACAGCCAGTCTTTTTTCCGTCTCCTCCGGGCCATATAGAATAATGTCATCAACAGTGTTAATTTTTTCCATAAAATATTCGGAAAGTTTTCTTTCATGAGAGAGAATATGTTCTATACCTTTATTTAATATAAAATCAAGAGATGAATTCAAACCTGCAATACCTGTAGTATTAAGAGTTCCGGATTCCATTCTGTCAGGGAAAAAATCAGGCTGTTCTTCTTTTTCCGATATACTTCCTGTACCGCCGAATTTTAAAGGTTTTATTTGAATATTTTCTCTTATATAAAGTCCTCCTGTACCTGTTACTCCCATGAGTCCTTTATGTCCTGTAAATGCCATAAGATCTATAGAGTAATTCTCTACGTCAAGGGGATAAATGCCTGCAGATTGTGCTACATCTACAAGTAAGAAGGCATTTTTTTTAACATCTCTGAAATATTCCAGGGGAACAATAGAACCGGTAATATTTGACACATGATTTACTATTATCAGTTTTGTCTTTTCTGTTATTTTCTTTTTAATATCTCTTTCTTCCAGAGCACCGCATTTATCCATTTTCAGAAATTTTATCTTTATAGATTTTGTTTCTTCCAGATATCGTAAAGGTCTCATTACAGAATTATGTTCCATAGCAGTTGTTACCACTTCGTCTCCTTCTTCTAAAATACCGAATATAGCAGTATTCAGAGATTCTGTAGCGCCTGAAGTAAAAACAACCCTTGAAGAATCCTTTATGTTAAAGAGCCTGGCCAGTTTTTCTCTGCATGAAAAGACCATTCTGGCTGTCTTCAGAGCAGACTTATATCCGGATCTGCCGGCACTGGCTCCAGTATGTTTCAGATAATCTCCAATGGCTTCTATTACACAGGGAGGTTTGGGGAAAGAAGTGGCAGAATTGTCAATATATAACATATTATTAATTTATAACCTTCTTTA
>JBEHWP010000180.1:0-9674 GCA_040217665.1 Vulcanimicrobiota bacterium | reverse complement strand
AAGGACTTCAACCATTAAATCAAGAGCATGTTCTTCATATCCCGGAGGTGTTTTTATCCAGAAAGATACCATGTCTCTTGTTGAATAGGCAGAAATCTGTCCGCCTATCCTCTCTACCTGACGGGATATATCATAAAGAGTGGGGAATTTCTCTGTGCCTCTCAGGAGTATATGTTCCGTAAAATGAGAAATACCCCAGAGATCTTCCGGCTCATATGCTACACCTCCATGAAAAGAAAATATAATACTCGTTGCAGGAGCATTTTTATTTATGAGTATTCCTGCGGGGGTATTACCGATATTTACAAATTTTGTTTTAAATTTTTCCGAGAAATTTTTTAGATACGGAGATATGTTCATATTTTATCAACTCCTCTGCAACCTGTAACAGCAATAGGGATTATTAAATTTACTTCCAGTTGCAGATATAGCAGTTACAGTACATCCCCCTCTGCAGGGTTCACTCTTCGGACAGTCTTTGCAGAAACCTTCCATCATATCGGGAGAGAAGTATCTGTTATATTTAAATCTTTGAGGGTCCTGCCATATGGTTTTGAGCGGTTCTGTCCTTATATTCCCTTCCACCATATCTCTTGGCAGAGAAAGACATCCTTTAATGGAACCGTCTGCATCTATGCCTATAACATGACGGCCTGCAAAACATCCTTTCCAGGGAAATTTTGTTATGGAAGGTTCATAGTAATAGCCCATATTATCTCCATGTGTTACCCTTATCCCGCCCGGTATCTGTTGTTTTTTATGAATAAAATCCGCTATTCCCAGCAGATCTTCCGGCTCAAGGGCAAACTGTTCGTTTTCCTTCATCCTGCCCTGATTGAAAACTATCTGAATCTGCCATGAACCGACAGGAACATCTGAAAGAATGCTATACATTTCTTCCATCTCTTTTAGATTTAATCTGGAAATATGTGTCACTGCCGCCACGGAAAGTCCTGCTTCAGTAGCTTTTTTTGCGGCTTTTATGGAGATTTTAAAGGAACCGGGATGGTTGCGGATAAAATTATGAGTTTTTTCCGTGCCGTCCATACTCAATCCCACACGGCGAACGCCGGCAGAAAGAAGTTTATCTATATTTTCCTCAAGAAGAAGACCGTTTGTTATAACTCCTGTCCTGACTCCTCCTTCTACGAGTTTTTTTGCATAAACCTGCCATGAAGGATGTAGCAGTGGTTCTCCTCCCGAAAGAGTCATTTCTTCCATACCCAGTTCTACAAGCTGTTCTATAAGTGAAAGTCCTTCTTTTTCTGTCATTTCGTCAGGTCTTGCATGACCTGCACTTGAACCGCAGTGGACACAGTTCATGTTACATCTCAGTGTAACCTCCCAGCCTCCTACACGTGGTTTAAACGGAAATTCTTTTGTCATTTTTGATTAATCCTTTCTGTGAAGCATGACGCGTGGTTCGTGACGCGTGATGCGTATTTTATCTTCACGGTGTTTAATAAAACGCCCCTGCCGTTCACAACTCACGATTTTTCACTCTTCACTCTTCACTTTTCACTCTTCACTTTTCACTTTTCGCTACAAAATATACCAGTCCCAGGAAAACACTTACAATAATAAATCCTGTCGATATATCTGTTATTAATACATTGAAATTTTTATCCATAAAAAATCCCGATATGGCCATGCCGAATGCTACTGTACTTACAATAAGTGATGCTACCGTTCCTATGATTTTTCCTCTCATCTTATCAGGAGTATCTTTCATAAGAACTGTGAAGAATACAACATTTGACAGTCCGTCTCCAAATCCTCCTGCGAAGATGGAAATCATTGCATAGTAAAGATTTTTAAAGTGAAAACTACATCCCATGCCAAGGGCCATAAGAAGTACTGACAGGGAGAAAAATTTTTCAGGGCCTATATTGAATCTTTTAGATATATATTTTGTCAGAAGAGATCCTGCAAATTCTCCTGCAGACCATGCGGCGATAAGCCATCCGTAGGCGCCACCGCGGCTTATTCCGAGAACCTTTGAAAATAAAGGAATTCCTGTGTTATAGGCTCCGCTCCCCAGAGCATCTATCAGTTTGATGATTTTGAGAAACATAATTGATCTTTGTGTTTTGAGAAATATAAGGGTATCTCTGAATTCTTCCCATGGATTTTCTCTTTTTTTATACTCTTTTTCTATTTCTTTAATTTTACTTATCATTAAGACACATATAATAGAAAAAACAAATGTCATGGAATCTATAATGAAAATCCAGGAGAAATTAAGAGATGAAACAATTATGCCTCCTGCCATGGCACCCAGTATTGTAACGGTGGAAGCAGCCATTTTTATTACGGAGTTTGCTTCCATAAGTTCCTCTTTTTTTACTATATCGGGCAGAAATGCATTGTTTGCCGCCGTATAGATTTTATCCAGAGCAGACAATATTATGCCTATTGCAAAAAAAGTAAAGAGATCTTTTGTGAATATGAATCCCAGTACTAAAAAAGCTCTTACCGTATCACAGACAATCATTATGTGTCTGCGTGAATAATGATCGGAAATATATCCGCCTAAAGGGCCGAATATAATGGAAGGTAACATTCTTGCCATCAGAAATGTTCCCAGGATTTTTCCTGAACCGAAGGTATTGTATACATAGAGGTTTAATCCGATGAAATCAATCCAGCTACCTATCCTGGAAACGGTCATCCCGGTTGCAAGGAGGGCAAAATTTTTATTTAAACATATATTCCTCAAGAGGTCTCTACCTTTGCATATAAAATCAAAATCGCCTTGTTAATAAAGGCGATTTCTTTTTTTTTTTCCTAATCTGTAATACTACGGATCTATAATAACATAGCAACCGTGAATTTCTTCACAGGTGATTTCTTCTCTGTCTAAATACATTCTTTTATCCCTCCTTTTTTATTTTTTCTTATTACTATTTATATTTTAATGCTTATACCGGAGCAAGTCAACCGGCATTTGTTAATTTTTTGTTAACTATTTGAGTGAGTAGTGAATAGTGAGTAGTGAGTGGAAGGATACTCCACAGGTAGTTTGTTGTGACAGACTGATGTCAGAACATTATGAATTTAACCAGGAGTTACGCATTAATTGGCTGTCATCCCCGCGAAAGCGGGGATCCATAAGCTTTTTTGTGAAATTACAGTGGATTCCCGCGTACGCGGGAATGACAAAGGTTTATTGATGTTTTTATTTCAAAAATGCGTAACTCCTGTTTAACTATACTCTCTTGCATAGATAAATACATATGGAATTTCAGTGGCCAGTCCCTTCCGAAAACAAATAATCCTCTTTCTAATATGTTTATTCTTCCAGGTACATAATATTCAACTTTTACTTATTTACTTACAGGTTTTCAGGACGAATTTCTTTTCTCCAGGGCCCGACCCCTGAAATTCTTCTGTGATGCAATTATTTATACAACAAAGTATATAAAGGATTTATCCTTGAAAAAATCGAATAGAAGTGAGTGAACTCATGAGAAATAAAACCATGCATCATGCGTCACGCGTCACGAATAAAGAAAGGAGTTATTTATATAAAATGTTTAAAGATAAAGTAGCAATTATAACAGGTGCATCAAAAGGTCTCGGATTTTCGGCTGCAAAAGCTTTCCTTAGAGAAGGAGCACATGTTGTCGTTATATCCAGAGATAAAGATTTACTTGAACAAACCTGGAAAAATGAAAATAATGTTCTTGTTATTCCCGGTGATATTTCCTCTGAAGAAAGGGTTAAATATATCTTTGAAAAGATTCTGTCTGTGTACGGTAAAGCAGATATACTTGTAAACAATGCATCTATTGCACTTGTAAAGAAAATGACCGATACTACACTGGAAGAATGGAACAGGATTTTATCTGTAAATATAACAGGTACATTTCTTATGACCAGAGAAACAGTAAATATTATGCTGAAAAATAATATAAAAGGAAAAATTATAAATATTTCTTCTGTTTCCGGTGATGTGGGCGCACCTCTTGCCTCTGCCTATTCTGCGTCAAAAGCGGCAGTTATAGGATTCTCTAAAGCTCTTGCAAAAGAAGTGGCGTCTTCCGGGATAAATGTTAACACCATATGCCCGGGAGCTATGGATACGGACATGTTTCATAAAGGCACTATAGGTGTTCTTTCTAAAATGTTTAATTCTGAAGAGGATATTTTACTGAAAAATACAATAAAGGCTATTCCTTTAAAAAGGCTTCTCAACCCGGACGAAGTGGCAGAACTGGTTTTATATCTTGCCTCCGACCATGCTTCCGGCATAACAGGACAGACAGTTAATATGGACTGCGGATTTGCTATTCATTAACATTTCGTAACGCGTAACGCATTACGCGTCACGCGTTACGACTACCTTTATTTTTCCCTGGAATTAGATTCTTCTGAATATTTAAATTCTATTGAACCAAGAACATTATCTTTGTAAATTATTTCAAAGATATATTTTCCGTAAGGGTCAGAAGGTAATATGGCTATGGTTTTTATATAATTACCTTTTTCCTTCTCAAATTTTATGGGATAATCATAGGATGTTACATCTTCTGCCACAGTTTCGCCTTTATAGTTATAAAATTTACCTGATTTTGGCATTTTTATTCTGAGTATAACACCTTCTACTCCGCCTTTGTAATCAAAGGAAATACCTGTAAGAGTAGATTTTTCCATTTTGCCGTTCACTTCTGTTTCATAATTTCCGACAGCTTTAATTTCAGTAGTTTCTTCTGTTATCTGCTTACTGTCTCCATCTTTTATTGCATAACCGAATTTCAGATCGGAAATACTGAATTCTTCTTTTTCCAGAGCAACATACTCAAAATCTACTGAACCGAGTATATTATCTTTGTAAATTATTTCAAAGGTATATTTTCCGTAAGGATCGGAAGATAACATGGCAATAGTTTTTATATAATTACCTTTCTCTTTATCAAATTTCAACTGGTAATCATAAAAGTTTACGTTTTCTGCCACTGTTTTACCTTCATGATTATAAAAGTTACCTGCATCCGGCATCTTCATTCTGAGTATTGCCCCTTCGACTGCTCCTTCATAATCAAAGGATATGCCTGTGAGAGTGGATTTTTCGGTTTTATCATTTACAGGAATTTCATGATTTCCCAGAGCTTTAATAGTGGTGGTTTCTTCCGTTATTTTTCTCAGATCGCCATCTTTTGCTCCGTAACCGAATTTCAGATTTGAAATTTTAAAGTCTTCTGCAAAAGCCGGAATAATGCAGATTATGGAAATAGATAAAATGATGAGTAGTGATAGTAATTTTTTTGAATACATGATGAATTACCCTCCTGATTAATTTTTTCATAGTGATCTGCGACGAGAGATCTATATAAAATTTCTATATAAAAAATTTAATTCCTACCAGAATTTTTTTATTATTAGGTACGGAAATTGCATTAAGTGAGATGATAATGATATAATAATTTCATTATAAGTGAGAATAATCGAATCACGGACAATATGTTCTCACATTACGCGTCACGATAAAAAATTAAGGAGTGAACCTATGAAAATTAAGTTTTGTTTAATAACTGTTTTAATATTATCAGCAATAGTATGTTCTTCCTGTATGATAGGAGATTATAAAGATACTCTTCAATTCGTACCTAAAGACGGTCAATTAATCGCAAATATTAATATTAATTCTTTTTTTGTAAGAAGAGGTATATACGGGGAACTGGATTCTTTAAAGACGGAACCTAAAATAAAGCTATTTCTGAACAATCTGGAAGACCTTGCATGTGCCATAGCTTTTTCCAGATTTCCCCCGGGAGATATTGACTACAGAACAGATTTTTTCCCTTATATAAAACCGAATTTTACCATATCTTTTTATGAACTGGAAGGAGTTTTGACGAAGCTGATCGATTCTGCAAATAACGGAAAAATGCCACAGGTAATGGATTTAAAAGATAAAGTGCCTTTTATTATAGTCTTTAATATTGAAGATAAAGACGGAATCAATGATTTTATCGCAAAACTCAATGACAGTGAGTCTTTTGAAAAGGAGATATATAAAGAAAAAGAAATTTTATATTCTAAAGAGAAATCTTACTATGTAAATGATGAATTTTTCATTGTTGCAAGCAACAGTGACCTTCTGAAAAAATCCCTTGATTGTTTTGATGATATTCAGCTTTCAATTACCAGAGATATTAATTTTTCTTCTTTTCGTGAAAAGAAAATGACCTCTGATTCAATAGGTTTTCTTTTCTGCAATGTTCCTTCCATAAACAGAGGATTTCTGGATACAATGTCAGAAGCAAAAAAAATTAAATGGGAAGAATTACTTGACGGCATAAAATATACAGCATGTGCACTGGATATTACCGGTGGGAAACTGAAATTAAATTCCTATCTGGTGAAACAGAAAAACCTTTCACCTTTCGCAGAAAAAGTTTTTTCTCTTCATGGACGAAAACTCAGAAGTATTGCTTTTTTCCCTGAAAAGAAATCAGATCTTGTGGCAATTGCGGAACCGCAGCAGACTTTACCTGTTCTGCTCTCACTTTTTGACGGTCTTTCCGCAGTAAGTAATCTTAAAAATACCGTTGAAAATCAATTCGGCATTACTCTTGACTATATACTTTCTTCTCTATCGGAAGAACTGGCCTGCAGCCTTATACCGGAACGGATCAACGGAAATGGCATAGCAAAGAAAATTCCTTCAGGCACTGTAGCTTTAAAACTTAAATCAAATTCTTCATTGAATACCATGCTGTGCAGTTCTGAAAGTCTTTTCAGTTTTATTCCTCTCGTATCTTCCGAAAGTTACAGAGATATATCTGTGAGGACTGTGCCGGGAGGAACAGCTACTTACTGCAGATTGAATGATTTTATCATGCTCTTTGTAGGAAATAAATCTGCTGCCAGAGATATAATAAATACCTTTTATAAGGATAATAAGTCTGTAGAAGATTGCGTGAAATCAGAACTTTCTACTGAAGCTATAATACTTTTATACTTGAATACGAGCGAAATTTATATGAAATATGTCAACCCTGTCATAACAGACAGAAGTCTCCAGGAAAAACTCGGTGAAACCTTCGAGAAATATCCCGAACTGTGGGGTAATGTGACCTCTGCAGATGAGGGCTATGTCTGCAGATTTATAATACCTTTTTAATAATATGTAATATGTGAGGGGTGTTTCCTCTTTCGCGTAACGCGTCACGCGTCACGCGTTACGATTTCTATGAATTACCATCTTACAATAGAACCTTATTATCATCCTTACTGGATTAAAGAAGATATTGATTATCTTGATAGATTGATAAAATTTCAGGCATCTCCTCAACAGTTAAAGGAAAAGCTTGGAGATGAAAATGTTTATTTATGGAAACAGAAGACATTATGGGAAGAGTTACTTCTCTATGATTTATATAATTTAGAAATAAATCTTAATATTTATACCTTTGAAATGGCCACAGTGAGAAGATTATCTGTAATAATGGCACAGAATAAATTAAAAGACAGAAAATTGAAACATTTAAGAGAAGCTTTTAATATATATCCTCTGAGAGGATATTTAAATGAAATGACCCTTCCTGTTACGGAAGAAATTATTCAATCCCTTGGTGAGCCGGTTGATATTTACGGTAATGGTAATTTTGTCCCCTGTGCCAGACCTGCAGGACATATGACAGGTATAATTGTAAAAGAACATGATGCCTCTCTTTATCACTGGTTAAAATTTAAAGAAGAAGGCATGTTAATGGCAGAGGGAAATATAATTTTGCATTTTGATGCTCACAGCGATATGAATCTCATATGTGATGAAGATCTTGACGGTATGTCTCATATAGAAAATATAGAAACATTAAAAAGTTGTTTTTCTTCTTTTTACTATGAAGATTCTGAGACAGATCATGTGAGACCTCCCGTTAATCTTACGAATTTTCTTCATTTTGCCGTAAAGACAGGATTTGCAGGAGAGATATTCTGGATTATGCCCGATCCTGATTTCTGTAAATTGAGACTGGCGGGAAATTTAATAAAAAGTTTTCTTCTCGAGATAGAAGGAGGTGAAGATTTTAGAACAGATATGGGACATGTAGTATGTAACTGGCAGGGTGTAAAGGTTCATATCCTGCGCTTGAGAGACCTTCCTTTATTCAATCAGTCAGTAATTCTGGATATAGATATAGATTATTTTATAAATGAAGATTCTACCTGGAACTTCCATGGTTATAAAATTATGAGTGAAAAAGATCGGGTTTACTGGAGAAATATATGCAGCAAACCTTTACAGTTCGGTTCTTTTAAACCATGGATAGATATTGAAACCTTTTGTGAAATGCTTTTATTGAAAAATATACAATCTCCTCCTGTTACTATAAGCATTTCTCCTTTTTACACTCCCCGCCAGTATCATAATCTTCCCTTTAAACTGTTAGAAAAATTGAAAGGTAATACAGGTAATTGACAAACAATCCTATGATGATATAATTTATATTAAAATCGTGATGCGTAAAGCTTAAGGTGTGACGCATGACCGGGATAAAGATCAGTGTTAAGGCTATAATAGAGTTACAGGTGAGTGTAATAAGGAGTGAACGTTGAGTCATGAGATGTGACATATATATAAATGTCACTGACCATGTATTACGCGTCACGCGTCACGCGTCACGCGTTACGAAATAATTATGAAGAAATATATATTCCTGTTAAGTTTATTTATTATCAATATTACTGTTTGTTTTGCAAATAATTATAACGGATGGGACAGAAACTTTACTAAAAGTGAAAATCCTGTTTCCAATGTGGAGATAACAATGCTGGAAGATGGTTATAAAAGAGATATTATTTCTCTTTTACAGAAAGACAGGGAAATAGAAACAGAACTGACTGTTATAGAACTTAAACTTGTACAGATGGAAATGCCTGTTTTTACCTTCTATGAAAATACTTTTAACAGTCTGGAGCAATATATGAATCTTGTCAGAAAAGTTTATAGCCCTGCATTTATATCAAGTACTTTTTATGACTGGCGCGATGTTTCTAAATACAGACGTGTAGCAGGATTGCATAACGGCTATGACATAGCTATGCCTGCCGGAACGGCAGTCGTGGCAGGATGGCCGGGAGATGTTACAGATATAGTTCAGTGGTACGGACAGGAATATGGTGTAACAGTCAGGTCATCCGGTAATATTTATGTTACTTACGGACATATATCTCCTCTTGTATCTGTGGGACAGAAAGTTGTACCTGGAACTTTACTCGGCCTTGTTGTCGTCGATCATTTAGATGTGAAAATGAGAGACGGAAATCATACCTATATAGATTTTGGATCGACACAGACTTCGGAACTGATTATTAAGAAGGTTGATAATTCTTCTGTTGTAAATCCTTTAAAATCCAATAAATATAAATTAAAAGCCAGAACATCTATTAATAAAGAACTGGCTTATATAGAGTATCTTAAAAAATCGGATGTATTTTATAATCTGAAGCTTAAAAATGTTACGAAACCCATTTTTTCACTTGTAGCAGATTATTATAGAAAAGAAGAACTTTTTTCAAAAGGTTGCATCGCAGGAAATGATGTGAAGAAAGCCGGGGAAATGTTTGTTAAAACTTCTTATAACAGATATAGTTGTTTGAAAGAAAGAATAGCTTTTAAATTAAAGAATGTGCCTTCCAGTGTAAATATTATTAATAAAGAAAAC
>JBEHWP010000179.1:0-9711 GCA_040217665.1 Vulcanimicrobiota bacterium | reverse complement strand
AGAGAAAAAATAGAAAGAGATCCCAATAATCCGGAAAAAATATTGACTATATGGGGTAAAGGATACAGATTCAATCATAGCAGGCAGGGGCAGGATTAAATATAAAATCATAAAAAAAATTTATTTAAAATCAACTAAAGTTAATTGTAATTATCTTCAGTTTATAGTATAATATATATCAGACCGGAAAGATAAATTTCTCCGGTTTAAGTACAGCTAAATTTTAAGTTATAAGGAAGTTACAAAAAAGTGTTTTATGTAAAGAAAAAAATATCTCTCAGTAAAGGTTTTACCCTTGCGGAAATCATGCTCGGTATGTTTCTTTTAGGTATTGTTCTTGTTACGGTGACAGGAGTTTTTGTGAGCGGTTTATCAGGAGCAAGAAAGGCTCAGAAGAAAATAATCACCCTTAACCTGGCAGAAAGTATGCTTGACAGCATACTTCTTATGGATTACTCGGATATAGATTTTCATAGCTATGACGGAACAACTGCAAAAACAGATGATGATAGTGATACAATACTCTTTCCTCCCGATCCATACCCCAAGGATACTGTGGGTAAAACAGGGGCAACATATAAAGTATATGTTGAAGAGAAAGGGTCAACAGCAAAGATCAAAAAAATTACTGTAGAAGTATTAATACAAGGCAGGCAGGGTGAAGGTAGCAGTAAAGCTACACTGGTAGGCTATAAAGCACAATAATAAAAGGTGGTATATATGAAAGGTTATTCAGTACTTGAATTAATGATAACAATGCTTATATTTTCTTTTTTTCTTCTTGCTCTTACACAAATTTTCAGCCTCGGCCTGAAATCCTGGAATATAATAGAAAGTAAAACGAGTATTGAGCAGGAAGCCTCTTTATCAATGAGTTTATTAAAGAAAGATCTCTTCTTTTCCGACAACATGACCGTTCAGTTTGGCGGCGAAGGAAAAGAATATGTCATTATGGAAAGTGCGGCAGATGAGAAAGGCAGGTTTCATTACAATGAAAAAACAGGAGTTATTGAGTGGCAGTCTTATATACTCTATTACACCTTTCCGAGAAGTTCTGCAGACGATGAGTTCTGCCTCAAGGTAGATTTAAAATCAGCCAGCCCCGAGAAAACTCCGAAGAAAAAACTGATAAGAAAAGTAATAAAACATAATCCTTCGGAGGTTGCAAAAAAACTGACAAATTACAAACTGTATTTTACCGACAGCATAAACCCTCCCGCTTCGGAAGGTATTATAGGCAAACCTCATATCCTTTCAAAACATATATATAATATGGATATTACAACAAATAGCATCGATGCAAATAACGGATTGGACATAGAACTGGAAATGGTTAAATCCATACTGGAAGACAGACTGGCCTACGTAAAGGATTTTTCTTATGACGTAGGCTATGAAAAAATAACATTAAAAGGAAGTGTCCTTTTAAAGAATACTAAAAAACAATAGAAAGGGGATGGGATATATGAAAAAAATGACCGAGAAAAAAGGAATAGTAATCATATCCATATTAATGGTTACTGTTGTGCTGTTAATAATGACTACTTCAATGCTTATAATCCATTCAAGCACAGTGGGATTTATAACTACCTTTGAAAAACAGACTATGGCACGTAAACTAGCTGAATCAGGAGTGGCTTATGCCCTCTATTCCCTGAAAAATGATTCCCAATGGGGTGATCCGAATGATCCGAATTGCCACCATATAACTGTTTCAGTTCCTGAAGTAAATGGTAAATTTGAAATTGCTTTTAACAGAAGTGCCAGTTTTTATTCCTTTAATAATACTATGAACGGAGCCGACCCGAACGGCGGATATAATAATTCCGGCGTGCCAGGTTATTCCGTAGACCTCATAGTAACAGGCACAGTAGATAAAGTATCAAAGAAATACAGGGTCATATTACAGGCAGACTCCTATTACGATGGAGCAGTTACAAGCGGTGCGTTTATAGCAGATGCCAATTCAATTACAGTGAAAACAGAGGGAGATGATCCAAATGTCTATCTTCCGGGAAGCATACATTCAAACAGCGTTCTGGGAGTAATCGATCCCAATACAGGTAATCCTATAACAAAAATTATAAACGGTATTAACCATAGCTATGCTATAGATCCTGAAGGCAGCACAAAATTTGATCTCTACGGAGGCGTATTAAGCGCCCAGGGAGATATAAATCCATCTGTAACACTTACTGACCCGAATTCACAGATCGAATCCAACAGCAGGGCAAGGCATATGAAACCTGTTGATATTACAGGTATTATAAGTGACGCAAAAGCATCAACAACAATCCAGAAAGAAAGCGATCTCGGAAATACTACATATGTAGTCGGGAAGGACAGTCTGGTAAATCCATTAGATGCAAATTCATCTGTCACTATACCGGGAGTCGATTCCGATGCCTATAGTGTCAGCAACGGACAGTTAACTATAAAAAAAGATATTGTCTTTAGCGGAAATACACAATTTGAATTTGCTTATGATAAAATTGCAGAAGGCGAAACCGATACCGACGCTCAGAAATCCATAGTTAAAAATGCAGGTATATATATGGAAAAAGATCCGAATACCGGAAATGTTCCGTCTGTATATGTAGACGGAGGAGATTTAACTGTGGCAGGAGGGGCAGTAAAGGGGAACGGATCTTTTTACGTAGACGGAACAGCAAATTATATAGGAGAGAATAATTTAACCGCCTCAGACGATCCGGGAGTGGCAGTTCTGGCAAATAAAGATGTCAATTTAAGTATTCCCGCTATTCCAGGAGATGCTCTGAACGTAAATATGAAAGGTCTTGTTTATTCCTCAGGGGATGCAAATATTGCAAGATTCGATGCAGGAGATACCAGCAATGTGACAAATTTTACCAATACCACTCTTTCCGATGCAGGTAAATGGCCTTCTTCATGGACATGGAGCTATGAGGAAATATTTGAGTCCAGTGGCGGAGGAGGAGCATCGGAATGGACTCCAATAAATCTTAGCGGTAGCGGAGGAAGTGGAGTTACTGGAACACTTTGTGGAGCTGATGGAAAATATTATAAATATGTTATTGAAGGTGATGCTGAAAATAGTTCGATAGAATTAACCAAGCCAGTCAGTAAATTTACAAGCGATGCGGTTCTTACAGTAGGAAGTAACGGTACTGCAAACGTAATTCTTTATAATAGAGATGCCAATGCTCCCGCCAGCGATCCAAATTCTTGGAACGCCGTAAATACAATAAATCTTGCATCAGGACAAACATTAACATTTAGTAATACCAGTCCACCAGGTGCACCTTCAGGTATGGCACCGGCATTCAGACAAGGTATATGTAACTATACAATTACCAGACCTCAATTCGATCCAGTTACAGCTGTATACCAAATACCAGTATCAACCAATTCCCCTGGCTTTAATTTCACCGGCGCACTTGTGGCAATAGATCCCAACAACCCTGTGCCTTCAGTGGACAAACCGGATGATCCGAATACAGGTAACATAAATATAAATATAGGATCCGATAGCAATCTTAACATTACCTGTTCTTCGCGGTATCTGAAATTACTCCGTGTAATAAAAGCGGGAACGGTATTTCGCGTGGTAAGCTGGACGGAAATATAATTGTCTGAACCGGGATTTTCAGGATTTTAAGATTACCAGGATTTTTCATCCTGGTAATCTTTTTTAATCCCGCAAATCCTGTCAGGATAATGCTATGAAAGATATAAAAAATGAAATAACTCATAAAATTATTGGCTGTGCCATGCAGGTACATAATATTACGGGCAACGGGTTTCAGGAAGTAATATATCAGAGATGTCTGGCTATAGAAATGTCTGAACAGGGATGTGCGATTTGAACGAGAAAAAGAAATGCCACTCTATTATAAATCCATTCAGGTTAGAAAAAGAAGAGCAGATTTTCTTGTTGAAGATAAGGTCATTGTCGAAATAAAAGCCCTGGTTAAACTGGAAGATCTTCATCTTGCCCAGGGGTTGAATTATCTACAGGCTTATAATCTGAATGTCGGTCTCCTGATCAATTTTGGTGGAAGACATCTTGAATTCAAAAGATTAATGAGAAAAGACATAGCAAACAAACATCCTGTTCATCCTATTAATCCTGCGCATCCTGGTTCAGACTATTTGGGAAAGACATAGCAGCAGACGCTCTCCCGTTTATCCTGCCCATCGTAATCCCTATTTATTCTCTTTTTCCTTTCCACCGGTTACTTCTTCTCCGAGCTCTGCAAGTATAGTGCGTAAAAAATCTTTACCTTTTTTAATTAAAACCTTCTTTAAAAATTCATCATCTTTTTTCTCCAGAATTTTTCCGAGAAATTCATCATCAAAAAATCTGTTTATGCTCTCATTATATTCAGAAAGTTCCTTTACTTTTTTCATAAGTTCCCCCTCCTTCAACCTGAATATATTTCTTTTTATAGAAAAAACCATATATTTCCATAATTTTTCAATATCTCTTGCATCTACTTCCTGTTTTATCTCTTCAATTAACTGTTCCCATAACTCTTCCTGCTTTTCTGTATTACCAAGTAATAGCAAGGGATAATTTGGTTTTATCACCTCAAGTTCTTGAATTACTATCAGGTATACAGGAAAATAATTGGGTAATATAAATTTATAAAACCCTTTCCTGTATTCACAACACGTAAAATTTATCATTATATCTTCAGTCACAGGATTGGAAGAAACAATAATAAGACTTATATAATCACGTATTACATTCAATCCCATATCTTTTTTATCTAAAAGCATCTGACAGGCCAGAAGATTAGAATTTGCAATATAGTCTCTTTTAGACATTATTCCAATATCTTCTCTAAATTCTTCAAATAACGCCTGAAAAGCTCTGTCATATTTTTGATAGGGCTCTTCTTTTTTCTTTTTTATTTGTTTCCTGACAGGTTTCTGCAAAAAAATACTCCTTTAAAAGAATCCTTCTATGTTTAATTTTATCACAGTGATAGTGAGATGTCTATCGAATTATCTCCAGGCTTATAATCTTCCTATCGGCCTTTTATCCTGATAAAAAAATAGACAAAACAAATAAAAAGATTTATAATAAAATTAAGAAAGTAACTGACAAATGGCATGAAAAAGTTACACAAAAACCGGCCTGTAAAGTCACTGCATAAAGGAGAACATCATGGAAGAAGTATTAAAACAGATTTTAAATAAACTGGATATAATGGGAAAAGACATCAAGGAGTTAAAGACAAACGTTACCCGTCTTGAAGATGGTCAGAGAAAACTTGAAGAAGGTCAGACAAAACTTGAAGAAGGCCAGAGAAAACTTGAAGAAGGTCAGAGAAAACTTGAAAAAAATATTAATGATAATCTGGAATTAGTTATAGAGGAACAGCATAGAATTTATAATAGCCTGGATGGTAAACTTGATAAAGTTCTTGAACATATAAAAGGTCATGAAATAAGAATTTCTGCCTTAGAAGCAAGAATTTAACAGGTGCTATTAAAAGACAGGCCAGCAAAATCCCGGTAATCTTAAAATCCTGAAAATCCAGGTTCACACTATTTGAGAAAAGACATGGCAATACACACATCCTGTTCATCCTGCTCCTGGCAGCTTCCGATCAGTAAACATCTTTTCTCTGCACAATGCCCTGCAGGTGAAAATTCCCTTCTATTTTTTCCATTATCATCCTGTAATTACCTACCTTTACTTTCCAGGAATTCCCCATATCTTTTAAATTTTTCGGGATTAAGTTCGTCGTTTCTAATTCGTTTTATTATTTTTTTTACCCTCTGTTTTACTTCTACAGGTAAATCCTTAAAATCTCTTTTAGCCGACTTCATTACTATTACTCTCATTCTCTAACTCCCTGATCATTTCATCAAATTCCTGATATTCCCCTCTGGCATATTCCTGTCTGGCTCTTTCAATAATAGGTTCATCTTCATCGGTAACAGGTTCTATAATAAGTTCTTCATCAATTAAATTAACTGCTTTTTTTAAATACTCGGTAAGGGCTTTTATTGTTATATCTTTCAGGGTTAATCCTGAAGATGCAGATCTAATTTTCAAAGATCTGTGTAGGGTTTTAGGTATTTTTATATTTAATACTTTTTCCTCTAACATTATAACATCAATCCTTTCTATTATTTACTATCATCTATAATTATACAGGTAACATTTTTATTATTCAATATAGTTTTACATTAAAACTATAAAGCATAAAATTGACAGATATTCATCTTATCCGGAGTTAAATTATTTAGATAAAATGCCTCTTCACAATTTTCATCTAAAGGCTTACTTTACGCCATTAAAAATGAAAATTCCCATACCTTTAAATTTATAATCTGAATATTGGACTACAAATCAATTATAGAGGAATACATTGTAATGAGAAAAAAGACACCCCCCATCCTGTGCATACTGTTCATTTTGCAATATATATTTTCCATTTACAATAAATTAAAATTCAAGACGCCACGGTAATTCAAAATATCTCTTTTACCCATATTAACTTGATAAAAAGTCGTTAAATTCCAGAATATTTCTTGCACATAATTAATTTATATGTTATTATATACCTAGAATAATTTTCTCCTTTTATGTAATTGTTTATGGAAAGGAGTTCCTTTAAATATATGATGATTATAAAAAGAAACCATAAAGGTATGTCTCTCGTTGAAATTATGGGAGCTATTTTTGTTTTATCCTTTGCAGTTCTCGCTGTTGCAACGATTTTTCCTGCAGGGCTTCAAATGAACAGAAAAACAAAAGTCAGGATTCAGGCAATTCAAATGGCTGAAGGTATTATAGAAGAACTAAGACATCTGCCTTATTATGATCCCAACGCTGCCGCTGATTTAATTACTCTTGCCAGTGATAACACCAACGTAAACCCTACAACTGCCGGGTGGGCATCATTTACAGCTCCTGTTTATTGCAATAATGGAAGTTCTCCCGATTGGACTCCACAGGTCGTAATGAATTCCAATGTCTATAAGCCTACAAGCCGGATATTTTTCAGAAACCGTGCAGGAAAAGACATGAGAACGGAACCTTCAACGCCTGATACTCTGGTAGATACACTTGCTCCGAAACTCATGCTTCCTTCAATTCAAATTGTTCCATTAACAACATCTGTTACTACTCTGATGTATCCTTATACTCCGATGCTCAACAGATGCCGTATTCATAAAATCATAGTAACAGTAAATATAGAAGAATTTGTAGCAGGTTCGGCCAGATACAGCGCAATACAGCTCATTACATACAGAAGTGATGGATTAACTATGACTCCCGGATATTAGAAAGGTGATTTTATATGAAAAAATCTTCAGGTTTTACTTTAATAGAAATTCTGATAGGCATTTTTGTATTTACCCTCCTGTGTACAGCAGCATTCCTTGTCTTTTCTTATGGTCTCAAGGTATCAGTGTATAACGCTACAAATGTTCAACTTCAACGTAATGCCAGTATAGCCATGGAAAGAATGCTTACAGAAACAAAAGATGCAGTTTTTCTTCCCTGGCAAACAGGTATTTATAATCCCAGAACTCCTCCTTCACCTGTATTCAGACCTTTTATAAATGAACCGAATACTGATCCCGCTTATTCTGAAGCTACAAATCATGTAAATGATCCCAATCAATCCGTTTTCTGTTTTACCGCTCCCATACCGACAGCACAGGGAGCAGGAGGTTTTGACTACACAAGCAATACAAATTATCGCCTTGTATGTTATTATGTAGATACAAATTTTATTCCTTCAGATCCAAATGCAAATCCTGTCTCAGGTACCCATGCCCTTATAAGGCGAACCCTTCAGTTTGGTATGACTCTTCCTGCGTCAATTTTTAATCCTAACTGGTCTCTTATAACTTCGACTCCAAAAAGCTGGACATGGACATCAGATCCTAATTCCAGACCGGAGGTAATTATTCAGATGCCTTTCCCGTCAGATTCTATTTATTTCTTTGTCAGCCATGAACAGAAGAAAGATTACTGGAGAGCAAGAAGAGTAGAATTTCAAACAGCAGATGCCAGTGTTTACGGGAATGAAAATAATATATACGACCCTTTATCCTTTAAAATAATTATGAAATTAATTCAGTATCCTCATGGAAAAACGTCATATAACAGACAGGAAATAAAACTGGACGGACTGGTCCAGATCAGAGCCGCATATCATTAAATTTATAAATAAAAAAACAAGGAGGAATTGTCATGAAAAGACGAAGTAATCAAAAAGGAGCAGCAATGCTCCTCGCTCTGTTTACAGTTATTGTACTGGCATCAATTGCAACTGGATTTCTTGCAATAACTATAGCAGAAAATAAAACAAGTAATTCCAAAATCGATTCAGATCTTGCACTTGAAGCCGCCATGTCAGGTATAGATTATCTGGCCATGGTAGCTACGTCACAGCAAAACTTCTGGGATTATGGCCCTGTATCAGGCAGGAATGGAAGTATCAGCCATCCAAGAGTTTTAAGTAATCCTACTTATTTTCTTCCGAGCGTAGACTCCACTACTTATTATATGGTTTACGATCTGGTAAGCGGTTCGGCAAACGGCACCAATCCGCCATCAAATGTAATAAGACTCTCTCTTGGAGACACCACACCTGACGGGAAAATAGTCGGATGCACTATAATGGTTCACGATGATCCAAATCACTATCCAGATATAACAGCTACAAGTGCTGGATTTGTCATTAATTCACCGGGAACAGATCCGAAAAATGTAAATCTTGCAAGTTCAACAACTGTTTTCTATGCCAGCAGATCGGTACAGGCAATATTAAAAGAGGTTTCTTATTATAATTACACCTATATATATAAAAATTTTACAGATCTGGATTTGCCTTTTAATGTACCTACAACATCACTGACAGCCATGCAGAACATGGTAGGACTCTGCCCTGATACTGTAATAAACGGAGGAATAAGAGCCGATGGTTATAATGATCCGAACGTAGATCCCAATTCAAACAGAGTAGCCAGATTACTTCTATGGAATGCAGACGGAACTCCTGTAGACTCAACTTCTGACCCTAATGAGATAGCAACAATAAATGGCCCTGTCCGTCTTGTAAGTAATGACAATTATGATAATACCGGCCCTGAAGTAGTAGACGCACAGATAGGAAACTATACATTAAATGAAAGTATGAAGAAAGCTTTCCAGGGTTCGTCATTTGTAACAGGTGCCGAACACAGAGGTATTCCCGGAGCAAACAGCACATTTATGCCAAACATAATAGATATGACAAATGGCAATACGGTAAATGCCTCTACCAGATATGCAGAAAACACAGATAATAACTGCCGGGGAATCAGCATCTATAACGGCGATATTTACCAGGACAGTGAAAATACTGCTTCCAACCGGGAAGATCTGGATCAGGACGGTAATAAAGACTACAGTAAAAATATATGCAAAATGACTTTCTATACAGATCCTGTATCAGGAGTACCAAAGGTTGATGTTGCAATATACAATCGTTATAATAGCGGGAGCGGAAAAAACAGTGGAGATATAGCCACCATAACAGGCGGATCTGCTATTTCCACCAATTCATATGATCTGACAAAAAATACAGTGATCTATGTAAAAGGAGGAAATACACTGGTAGAAGGAGAAATAGCTTCAGGCGTTACAGTTGTGTGTGATGACTCCAGAACAGCTCCGACCAATACAACAGGTTCTATTGATGATATTCTCCCTGA
>JBEHWP010000178.1:0-9716 GCA_040217665.1 Vulcanimicrobiota bacterium | reverse complement strand
ACAGAGGGCAAGAAAAATTATATTTTATAAAGAGGTGAAATTTGTTCAATGATATTATAATATAGTACATAAAAAATCGCAGGTAATCCTAGCGTCACGCGTCACGCGTCACGGGTCACGAAGCACTTAATTAAACTAACTATAAGGAGAATTTTATGGGCGAACTTAAACGTATAAGAGATAATATTTATGAAGGTACTCTTGATATGGATTACGGACTTATAGGGAAGAAATGGAAAGACTTCGGCACAGATATAATAACAGGTTTCCCTACGTTCAGGACTCATGGCACAATACCCCGTCTTATAAGAGACAGTATTTTCGGCGCTCTGGAAAATTTTCCCGATAAAAAAACGGCTATTATTGTTGCAGATGGCACTTATAATCATAATAATCCTGACAGAACTACTCTGGACGCCGCCGTTAAGAGTGCCTTAGAGGTTTCGAAAGAGCTTTCACCGGAAGAGAGAAAAAAAAATCTTGTAATCGTAACACCTTATGACGGCTATCAGGGAGACAGAACTCCCGGTAAAGGCAGTGCCCTGAAGGTCATATTTGAAGAGATGGCTTTCTGCGACGCATCTTTTCTTATCCTTCAGGACGGAGATCTCAGAAATGATATGAAACAGTGGCAGAAGGTTTATAAAAAGCTTGATGATTTTCACAGAAAAAATCACCGGGGAAAAGAATTTTTTGTAACGGCAAATTATGCGAGACATTTTGTTGATGCCTCTTTGACACGTTTTATAGTAGGCCCTCTGACCACTCTTCTGGGAACATATGTTCCGGGAGGCATATGCGGAGATATAGCTTTGAGCAGGGGAGCGGCAGAACATGAAAGAAAAGCCCTCTGGACTGAAAGACGGAGGAAATACGGAACGGATATATGTACTACCTTTGATAATATAGCCGATAAAAATACTGTAATATATGAAGTCTATCTCGGGGCAAAGCTTCATGATATTACGGATGAGGCGAAATTGAATGTTATGCCCGGAGAAGTCATAGGGGCGGCTCTTGAACGAATTTTCTATTATGAAAAAAATTACGGCACCGTAACAGCTATAATAGAAAATGACAGGGAACTCGAATTGCCCGTAATATGGGGCTCCGAAGAGACAGGTATTGATTTTATCGACCCCGGCTTTACGGATATATTTAATGTTGATACCAAAATTGATACTTTAATCCGAAGATTCCCGGAATTTAAAGATTATATTAAAAAAATAATTGACTGTGAGTATTATAAAGAACTTGAATATCATATTGAAAAGTTAAAAATATTCACAGAAGAACCGAAAAATGAATTATCTTTTCTTAATATAAACAGAGAAAAATGGAAAGATATACTTTATCGTTCAGTAGCCTATCTTTTTCTGACAGAAGACATAGAAACAACGACAAAAGCCCTGAATTATCTTTATACTGGAGCTTTTCTGGAATTCTGCAGGGAGAAATTTAATGAACTCGGTTATGTTACTCTGCAGGATATTCGCACTGCTCAATCGAATTCAGGTGTAGAGCCTGACAGGGCAAGGGATTTTTACAGAAACAGAGTCGACATGGTGGTGTCTGATATGGCGAAAGACTTTTTCAAGGGACGTAAAATGATAAAACATTACGAAAATTGCGTTTTCCCCGGAAGAACCGGGAAATGGACGTGACGATTAAATAACGCTGACTCATCTGTGTCGGCATTAAGGGGTAAGTAAATTGAAAAATAAAACCGGCATAATAATCTGGACTATATGTGTAATGTTTACAGTTTTTATGGTGTTGTCTCCTCTCTATATTATGTTTAAAAACTCCGTCAGTGACGAAGGTAGCATCAAGAGAGGCCCCGGAGAATTCGAGCCCTTTTTCCCGAAAGAACCGACATTTTATTATTATAAATATATAGCAGGACAGAGACAGTTTTTGGATGCCTTTCGCGTGAGTCTTACCGTTGCCTTCCTTACGGTTATATTTTCTATCGCCATAGGTACGCCTGCTGCCTATGTACTGGCACGGAGGAAATTTCCCGGTAAAAGTGCTTTGCTCTTTTTTATGCTTTCCATAAGGCTTTTCCCCGATATATCTTCTGTCATACCTGTAGTAAATGTATTTCTTACTCCTCCTTTAATCTATCTTCCCAATATAATTCAGGTGGCTCTTGCCCATACACTTCTTGCTCTTCCTTATGTACTGTTTATGTCTACAGGAGTCTTTGAAGTAATTCCTAAAGATCTGGAAGAACAGGCCTATACGCTCGGCTGCAGCAGATTTTACACCTTTACCCGTATCGTTATGCCCCTTGCCATGACAGGACTTGCCGCTGCAGCCATTTATACTTTTCTTCTCTCATGGAATGAATTTGTTTTTTCCTATTTTCTTATGACCCTCACTGCAAGCAGTGCAAAAACCCTTCCTGTTATGCTCAATAATGAGCTTTTCGGCGGAGCTGCTTCCAATATTATGGCAGTCATAAGCGTATATTTATCCATTCCTGTCATAGCTTTTACTTTTTTAGTTCAAAAATATATTCAGTCAGGTATGACGTCAGGGGCGGTGAAATAGAATATGATAATAGATAAAATGATTTTACCGGTAAAAATATTTTTTATTTCTCTTATGATCCTGTCTGGCATGATTTTTCTTTCCGGCTGTGAAAAAAAGCCTCAGAAAAGGATGACCCTTCTTATAAGAATGATGAAACAGCAGGAATACTGGTTCAGGAAAAACATTAAAAGATTTGAAGAAGATTATGAGAAAAAACATGGCGAAAAGCTGGCCATTGACGTTTCAAGATATACCAGCATGGAAGATATTTCTTTTATGGTGGACCTTGAAAAACGGCAGGGCAGAAAGACCATAGGCCTCATTAAAACCCAGAAAGAAATGCTTGTCCCTATGGTGGAAAGGGGATTTTATATACCCCTGTCTCAGATAAAAGGTTATGATAAAAAAACATTTATGGATACCTTTCTTCCCGAAGCAATTCAACTGGCCACAGTAAAGGGTGATATTTATTATATACCACGTAAGCTGGAAACCAATACCATGGTATATCTCAAATCACAGGTTAAAGATGCTGCGGAGAACTGGGAGACTTACAGAAATGATATAAATAAAATGTTAAAAAATGAAAACGGATATGGTTTGCCTGCAGATTATGTCCTTGAAAAAGATCCCGACCTCTGGGATTATTATGATCTGGCAGTTGTATCCTATTACTGGAAGATGAAATATGGCTCCGGCCGTATGGCACACAGGGCAAAAAGATATGAAGGGACTGTTACGGAATTTGCCGTAAAGATTTTTCAACTCGGCGGTTCTCAGAAAGATCTTCTCGAAATGGATACGGAGCCTGTAAGGGATTTCTTTATATGGGAAGCCTTTTATCGTAAGTACGGCCTTTATAATGAAAATATGTGGGAACAGGGCTGGTCTGGCGGAAATATCTGGGACGGTTACGCAAAAGGCGAGGTTTTTCTTGCTTTTATGCATCAGATTGACTCCTTTTTCCTCCACGGTGTTACAGATGAGAAAGGTCTCCCTGTTGAAGGCATGACAGGTAAACTTAAAAACTCCGATGATATGGGGATAGCCATAATGCCTGAAGGTGTGAGTCTGGAACTGGACGGTTCGGGAAAACCTCTCAGAAGGGGAGGGCATAAATCAAATCTCTCAGGGTGGTGCTGGGGTATACCTGTTACGACTCCTGACCCGGACCTTTCCTATGAACTTGCCATGTGGCTTTCTGATTATGACAACCAGCTTGCCGAAAGTTCTACCTTCGGAATGATGCCTGTAAGAAAAGATGTGGTGGCAAAACTTAAAGAATCTTTTAAAGAGGAATGGAAACGGAATATATTTGAAGCAGGTATAAAACAGCTTGCCGCAGGAGTCGAAGAACTTCCTACAGTTCTTGAATGGCCTTCTATGGGACAGATTTATCTGGATGCATGGTACGGTATAGTGGTAAATTCTTCCCTTTCCGGCTCTGCCGCCATCACTGCAGAATTAAAACCTTATGAAGATAAGGTAAAAGCTGCAGGCAGTGAGCAGGAAAAAGAGATAAACATCAACCCTTCCGAAGGGTTTGCCCTGGGGTTTATCGTAGCTGCGGCATGTCTGGTGCTGACTTTTGTTATTGCGTTTTTCATATATGCAATCAGGCTTAAAAGAAGTGCTGTGCCGAATATAAAGATAGATTTGAAAGAAACGGTCATTAAAGAATGGTTTTCCATATGTATGATAACACCATGTTTTTTATATCTCTTCGGATTTTTCCTGGTACTGACTTTTTATCTCCTTTCTCTGTCTCTGGGCAAATATTCGTCCCATATACTTCAGGCATTTCCCACACTGATAAATTATAAATTATTTTTTACGGATAAAGAATTTACAAAAGCACTTTTCTATACACTGGGTTTTGTTGCAGTTGCAACACCTCTTCAATTGCTCCTGGGACTCTTTGTGGCCCTTATCCTGAATAACAGCATACTCGAATCTAAAAGCAGGCCCATAGGTTTATTGAGAGGGTTTTTGAGGAGCCTTTCCATGCTCCCCATAGCAATCCCCACGCTTGTAACGGCCATTCTTTTATTCAGCCTCAAAGATACGACGGGGATTATAAACGGTATACTGATGGGCAAATATCCTCTGACCGTTGCCATAGTGCACTCTCCGGTAAATCTGGATACAGCCTGGATAAGCCTGGGCCTGTCAATTCTGGGAAAGATATGGAGGGATTTCCCCATATCCATGTTAATACTTCTGGCAGGTCTTCAATCAATAAGTAAAGATCAATATGAAGCGGCTGAAACCATGGGGGCGTCTTCTCTGCAGGCATTCTTTTATATAACTGTTCCGTCATTACTGCCTGCAATTTCAACGGTTCTCCTGTTGAGATCCATTGAAGCATGGAAAGAGTTTATTTTTCCATACATTATCGCCCCCAATGCGCCCATACTGGGAGTCATGATAGACAGAGCCTATCATGACGCGAAAAATGACGGTCTTGCGGCAGTGGCAGGCATAGTGCTTATTGTGTGTATCATATTGTCGACGGCATTTCTTGGTTTTTTATTGAAGAAAATAAACAGTTATCTGACAAAAGCATAAAAAGTGAGGGGGTAAAAGTGATGTGAGCAGTGAAAAGTGAAAAGTGAAAAGTGAAAAGTAATATAAACAATTACGTATCACAAATCACTCATTACGCATTACCCATTACGGATCACGCATCACGTATCACGCATTACGATTATGGCACAGGTAAAACTTGAACATATAAGAAAATCGTACGATAAAACCCTTATCGTAAAGGATCTCAGTCTTGATATACCGCATCATGAATTTTTAAGTCTCGTAGGCCCTTCGGGGTGCGGTAAATCGACTACTCTCAGAATGATAGCCGGTCTTGAAGAAATAACGGAAGGGAAACTCTATATAGGCGACAGGGTCGTCAATAATGTTCCTCCGAAAGAGCGTAATATAGCAATGGTTTTTCAGAGCTATGCCCTTTTCCCCCATATGAATGTAGCGGCAAATATAGCCTTCGGCCTTAAAATAAAGAAAGTTCCCGAAGAGGAAAGGAAAAAGAAAATAGAATGGGCTCTTGAGCTTATGGATTTAAAGGGCCTCGGAGAGAGAATGCCGAAAGAACTCAGCGGAGGCCAGAGACAGCGTGTTGCCGTAGGAAGAGCCCTTGTCCTTGAACCGCAGGTTCTTCTTATGGATGAGCCCTTGAGTAATCTGGACGCCAAGCTGAGGCTTAAAATGAGAACGGAACTCAAGAGGATTCATAAGAATTTGAATGCTACCGTAATATATGTGACCCATGATCAGGTGGAGGCCATGACTTTAAGCGATAAGATTGCCATCATGAATAAAGGTGATCTGATGCAGTACGGAACCCCTCATGAAGTGTATAACAGGCCTGCCAATAAATTTGTAGCAGGTTTTATAGGAAGTTCTCCCATGAATTTTATGAAATGCACTGTTAAAAGCGAAGGAGAACAGTTTTTTATCGTTACCGATAGTTTTTCTCTTTCTCTTCCTCCTAACATAGCGGACAGGATGAAAAATGCTGTACAGAATAATAAAGATTTAGACTTTGGTATAAGACCTGAAGACATATATGCAAAAAATTACTCTCAAAAGGTTAAAATACCGGCGGAAGTAAAAGGCAGGATTGATGTTATAGAACCCCTCGGTTCTGAGAATCTGGTTACGGTTGTGACGGAAAAAAATGAATTCAAAGTACGTCTCGGAACTGAAACAGATATAAAAATAGATGATATGATAGAACTGGTTTTTGACATGAATAAAATGCATCTTTTCAGATGTGACGGGGGAGAAGCTCTGTGCTAGAAATGATTGAATTTTTATTTTGCCGGAGGTAATTGATGACTGATTTCTTCCTCCGTATTCTCAAACAAAAGGTTCATATATGGTGTCAGGTCTGAATTGACGACTTTCGCCAGATCTTTTGACAGGTTCTCCGGCGGATGAGACAGGATGGTTTCTATATTATTCGTAAGCATATCATCGGAATCCGTTACGGGAATTCGTTTGTATTGAGGGAATGTAGTTCCTTTACCCTGCTCGGGAGTTCTTACGAATACGGACGGAATGTCTGCATGGGCACATTCATAGGCAGTTGTAGAGCTTTCCGTGAGAACGATATTTGATATGGCACATGCTTTTTCCATTGTATATCTCGGCATTTCATGAATGACAACGTTAGAGGACTCTCCTATCTGTTTTTGTACAATATCGCATTTTTCTTTTATAGATATATCTGTCTCTGTGCCGAAGAGATTTTTTAAGCCAACTTTCTGAAGATCTCTCGGGTGTGGGACAAAGAGGAAATGTATTTTTTTATCTTTATGGGCTTTTGCCAGCTTATTCAGAGCTTTACCTGTGATTTCAAGAACCTTTGCATTGGTTTTTATTGGCTGGCTGGAAAAGGAAAATACGAGATCGTCTTTTCCTATGGAAAGTTCCTGTTTTATTGCATCCCCTCTGGAACGGTTAAGTTCTGTAAGAAGACGGAAGGATTCAAAGCCCGGATTGCCTCCGAGATTTACCTTCCCCATATCTACATGAATATCGCTTTTCTCTTCTACAGTGTGGCTGCTGGCTTCAAGACGTTTCTTTATGGTTTCGTCAGGCACTACTATTTTATCTGCCATAGCTATAGTTTTATAGAAGGTATGGCGGTATTTGAAATCGGTGGAGGGAATTCCCAGGTCTACAAAGGCGACAGTGGGAATACCTTCTTTTTTAGCCTTGGAAAAAGCAAACTGACAGTATGCATGATGGGGTGTTCCTATCATTTTTACTACTCTGGAGGAATCTACCTCTTTTTCGAATATTTTTTCTGTCCGTGGTAAATAAAACATGTTCGTGCCGTCTATAAAATCTTCTTTCTCCAGAATACCCTGAGAAGTCAGAATTTCTTTGCTGTTTTCTCTGAAATGGATGACTTTGACCTTATAGCCTTTATTCTTGACCGCAACAATAAGAGGTTTCGCAAGATTGGTTTCTCCCGAAGAATTGAGTAAAAAGAGAAAAGTATCCTTTACCGGCGGCTTTTCAGTCTGTCCTGTCTCCATACCTGTATCGGTTGTTCCTGCAGAGAGAAGTTTTGGATATTTAACCGGTGAAAAATCGACCTTCCCTTTGCCAGTATCGGCAGGATTAATACATGTTTCCATAATACTTTCTTCAAGATCTTGTGCAGTTAAAGAATCTACTGGCGAAGAATTTATTCTTCCTGCGAGATATTTATTATGAAAAAATACATGGTCAGATTTTTTCTTCTGGTTGTGTGAACCTGTAAGAACTTCATCTACCGGTAAATCTTTATTTTCTGTTTTTCTGTCCTGCCCGGCAGGAACTATATTTAACTTATTGTTTGAAGCAGAATTTATTAACACTGTATCTTCCTTTTTTATATAATAGTCTTTTACTATTATAACAAAAAAAATAGAATAAACAATATTGAGTACATAAAAAAAATAATACAGATCTGAACTTTTTACCTGATAATAATCAAAGCCTTTTTATAAAGATAAAAGGGCTGAATTTATAACAGTTCAGCCCCTCTGTGACAAATAAAATCAGTGATTATCAAAAGATTCTTTTAAGATTATCATTCTGAGAAGTTCTGCAACTGCCATTAGTAATGCCGCAATATACGTCATTGCAGCGGCATTAAGAACCTTTCTGGCTCCGTCCATTTCCGTTACAGTCAGAAATCGTCCTTTCTCTAAAATCGCAAGGGCTCTCATGCTTGCGTTGAATTCAACAGGGAGTGTTATGAGATAAAACAGAACAGCTCCCAGGAACAGGTATATCCCTGTGTTTACCAGGAAGGCAGAACTGAACAGAAAACCTGCAAAGAACAGAGGAAATGCCGCACAGGTTCCCAGGTTTGCAACAGGCACAAGAGATGAGCGCACTGAAAGAGGAACATATCCTTCTTTGTGCTGAATGGCATGTCCCACTTCATGTGCCGCCACTCCCAGGGAAGCAATGGAATCACTTCTGTAAACTTCCGGAGAAAGTCTCAATACTTTCCTCTGAGGATCGTAATGATCGCCCAGTCGTTTACCTGTCATTTCAACAGGAATATATGAGAGACCGCTTCTCCAGAGCAGTTCTCTTGCTACATCAGATCCCGTTATGCCTGCCATTGTACTTCTTTTTGAATATTCGCTGAATACTGAATTTACCTTTACGGAAGCATATATTGAAAAGAGTAAAGCCGGTATCAGTATGATAAATGTCCAGTCTCCGAACATGAACATATTACTCACCTCCTCAGATTAAAGGCCGGCAATTACCGGCCTTTTCTGATTAATTTATTGTTATGACTTTTCTTGTAACTTCATATGGTATCCTTACCATTAAGACACCTCTTGCCGGATTTCTATCTTCTTTGGTTTTACCTTTTCTTCCTTTGGAATGGTTATTTCCACTATGCCGTTTTTATAACCGGCTTTTATTTCATCTGCCTTTATCTCCTGATTGATAGTAAACGATCTGGAAAAGGAACCGTAAGACATTTCCCTTCTCAGGTATTTCTCACCTTTTTCTTCTTTTTCTGCCTTTTTTTCTCCTTTTATGGTAAGGCAGTTACCGTCAATGGATATGTCTATATCCTTCTGATCCATACCGGGAATTTCTGCTTTTATCAGGAATTCTTTTTCATTTTCAATGATGTCTGCTGCCGGCATGGAGAGACATGTTTCTCCGTTCCATAAGTCTGTCATGAAATCTGAAAACATTCTGTTTTCAGGTTTGCACATATTATTTATTTTATAGGGGCTGCACATTGCTAACATTTAAACCACCTCGTTAATATTATAAATTTTATTTCCATATTTATATTATAAAAGTTTAGTCTAATATTGTCAAGTATCTGGACATTAAATTTTTCTAATGATAGTGTAACAGTTTATTTATGGCATATTTTTCAATAAAAAGAACTGTCACGGGAAGTTTTTGTCTTGCCGTGACAGTTCTTTTTTTCTCCCGTCACGCGTTACGCGTCAAGGGAGCATACACGGGAGCATATATGTATTATATGGTTACTTCGGTAATTAAATTTCTACTTTATCATTTTTACATTCTTTCCCGGCATCACTTTGAGAAGATTTTTTAGAATCGTTTATGTAAAAACCGCTTCCCCTGAAAATTATTCCTGCATGTGAAATGATTTTATG
>JBEHWP010000177.1:0-9759 GCA_040217665.1 Vulcanimicrobiota bacterium | reverse complement strand
ACATATAAAATAACCGAAAGCACATCCCCATATGCCAATAGCAGTAAATGAAAAGATTTTCTTTGTAGCCACTGTAATACCTCTTTTCTTTAAATCGTAACACGTGACGCGTAACGCGTTACCCGTGGATTTCTTTCTTTTAGAAAATTACTATTATATATTAGACACTTATAGTATAAATCCTCTAAATTAGTGGATTAATATTGTAATTATAGTGTATTTAAAGGAGTGAAGAGTGAAAAGTGAAAAGTGAAAAGAAACAGGACATTTATCACTACTTTATAAATATCAAAATACATAAAAAGGAAAAATCTATAATTTATAGAATATTACCCGTTGACTTACGCGTCACGCGTCACGCGTCACGCGTCACGACATAATAATACGCGTTGCGAAGGTGAACATAATGTCTATATTTAAACCTAAAGATGATCTTTTTTTTGATTTATTTGATACTCAGGCAAAGTTAAATGTTGAAGCTACAGGTGTAATGAAAGAATTACTTGAAAATTTTCCTGATTTAAAAAGAGTGGATATTCTGAAGGAAATAGGAGATAAGGGGAATCAGCTCAGGGCAGATATTGCAGATGCCCTTGAGAAATCTTTTGTAACTCCCTTTGACCCCGAAGATATTCATTCAATAAGTATTTATCTGGACAAGGTTCTGGGCCGTCTTTATTCTGCAGCTTTACGTATGAAACTTTATAAGGTTGAACTTACAGGGCCGTTTAAAGATTATAATCTTCAACTGGTAGATGTTATGCTTGCTTCTACCGAAGAAATAACTCATGGTATAAAATTATTAAGAAATAAAGGCAACGCTCTTGACTTTGTTCATAAAGTAAAGACACTGGAACAGGAAGGTGATATTATACAGAGAGAAGCTACTGCCTCTCTGTTTGACGGTTCTGTAAGTGCAATAGAAATTATAAAATGGAAAGAAATCTATGAACAGATGGAAGCCGTTATAGATCTGTGTGAAGATATATCACTCCTTATAGATAATGTTATAATAAAACATGCGTAAATTGACTTGAGAGTATAGGAATTTTCATTTTTAAGGGTTAAGGGTTATGGGTTTCGGGTGTTGGGTGTTGGGTTAAAAAGATTAAAAATCCAAGACCCAAAACCCAAAACCTGAAACCCAAAACCCACAATTTAAGGATGTGAAATAATTTGTTTTCTGAAGCTCATGATTTAATTATTGTTTTTGTAATAATTGCAGTGGCTCTCGCCTTTGATTATGTTAATGGTTTTCATGATGCGGCAAACTCCATAGCTACCATTGTGACAACAAGGGTTTTACCTCCCAATCTTGCTGTATACTGGGCGGCTTTTTTTAATCTTATAGCTTTTCTCTTTGTCGGAGTGGAAGTTGCTAAAACCATAGGTAAAGGTATTGTAGATCCATTGATTGTAGATAAATACGTAATACTTGCCGCTTTACTGGGAGCTGTAATATGGGATATTATTACCTGGCTTTACGGCCTTCCTACCAGTTCGTCTCATGCCCTGGTAGGAGGTTTTGCCGGTGCTGCTATAGCCAAAACACTGGGTATTAAATGTATTATATGGTCAGGTATAGCAAAAATAGCGATGTTTATAGTTCTTTCTCCACTTTTAGGTCTTGTACTGGGCTCTTTTTTAATGACTGCCGTATACTGGATATTTTATAGAACAAACAGGAGAATTCTGGATGTTTTCTTCAGACGTATGCAGCTTCTTTCAGCTGCTGCATATAGTTTTGGACATGGAGCAAATGATGCGCAGAAAACTATGGGTATTATAGCAGTTTTGCTCTTTAGTTCGTATCAGAGCGGTCTCCATATACCTTCCTGGATCTACAATCCACAGGGACATGGAGGAGAGTTTTATGTACCTTTCTGGGTAGTCATAACATGTCATGCTGCTATAGCCCTGGGGACTATGGCAGGCGGTTGGAAAATAGTAAAAACTATGGGAAGCAGAATAACAAAGCTCAGGCCTGTAGAGGGATGCTGTGCCGAGTCTGCAGGAGCAATAACTCTTCTCGGAACAGCACTTCTGGGTATACCTGTAAGCACTACCCATACAATAACAGGTTCCATTGCCGGTGTGGGAGCTATAAAAGCCATGAGGGCAGTAAGGTGGAAGGTTGCTGCAAGGATTGTATGGGCCTGGATTCTTACCATACCATTATCAGGCCTTATTGCTGCAATAACATATTTTATTGTTCATAATATATAGGAGTAAAATTTATGGTTATACATTCATCAAAAGATAAAAAATTTTTTGCTCTCTTTGAAAAGCAGTCCAATTTAAACTATATGGGAGCGTTGTATCTGAAAGATCTTATAGATTATTTCAAAAAAATAAATCTTATTTCAAAATCAGTTGCTTCAAATGAAGATAAAAAATGGTTTATAAGACTTGTTCATCAGATAGAACTTTCCCATATAGTTCATAAAATAAGGGATTTAAAATATGAAGAAAAAAATATTATGAAAGAATTTAATCTACTTCTTCATAAAACCCTTGTAACACCTATAGATTCTGATGATCTTTATGACCTGTCTCTGAAACTTATGAAGGTTCTTAATTATATCTATTCCTCTGCTCACAGAATAGATATTTATAGAGCACAGGAAACTGTAAACGTTTCATCTAAACTTGTAAATATACTTGTATCCACTACAGAAGAAAGTAAAGAAGCTTTTAATATTTTAAGAGAAATGGGCAATGTATCTCCACATATTGAAAAGGTTCGCCTCCTTGAAAGAAAAGGCAGTGAAGCCTATATAGAATGTATGAGCAAGTTGTTCCAGACAGGAAATGAAATAGAAATAATAAAATGGAATGATATTTATCTCAGGATAAGAAAAGCTATACTTGCCTGTACAAAATTATCTGAAATGATAAGATATCTTAAAGTTAAATACGGCTAGGAACGTTATGTGTAATGCTTAATGCGTAATGAGACATATAACGCGTCACGGGTCACGCGTCACGGGTCACGCATAAATGATTATTCGTTTTACAGACATCCCCTACTCAGATGAATTCATACAGAGACGTCATGTTAACTGGATAGCTCTTGCTCTCATGTATGGTTCCTATTATATGTGTCGGTACAGCCTTACTATTGCCAATAAATCCATGTGTGATTACTTTCACTGGAACAATCAGGAAATAGGCTGGGTAATAACTGCCGGATTCTGGGCCTATGCTTTCGGGCAGATTATAAACGGTTTTTTGACTGACAGAATTGGCGGAAGAAGATCTATATTAATAGGAGCTACGGGCACTATAATCTTAAACATTTTTCTGGGTTTCGGCAAATTCAGCGGTCTTTTATCTTATTTTATAATAATATGGCTTTTAAACGGTTATTTTCAGGCCTTCGGCGCACCGTCTACAATAAAAATAAATGCTTCCTGGTTCAGCTTGAGGGAAAGGGGAATTTTCACAGGCATATTCTCCTGTGGTATTGAAATAGGGCGATGGACCATATATGCCCTTGGAGGATATATCATTGCCAGGTGTTCCTGGGAATGGGTTTTTTTTATCCCTTCTGTCATAGCTTTGCTCGTAGCGATAGCAGGTTATTTTTCAATAGTAAATCACCCGGAAGACCTTGGTTTCCCTCCGGTAGAGCAACCGGATAAATGTGATGAAAGTAGCAGCAGTCCTCTTGCTGTAAAAGAACTTTTCCGTAAAATACTTGGCAATAAGATTATATGGACTATAGCATTTGCTTATTTCTGTACAGGTATTGTCCGTCATGGTTTTGAACAGTGGTTTCCGAAATATCTACAGGAAGTACATCATATGAAAACAGACGGTTCTCTTTTTCAGATAACTGTAATGGCAATACCTGCATGTGCTGTTACAGGGGCTGCTATTGCAGGCTATGTATCTGACAGATTTTTCGGAGGCAGAAGAGGTCCTGTGGCATCTATAATGTATTTTTGCCAGGTACTTTTACTTCTGTTATTTAATTATGTTTCATCACCTCTTATGACCTGTTTTATACTTATAGTTCTTTCCATAATGATCAGCGGTCCTCATGCCCTGCTTGGAGCAGCAGCAGCTATGGATTTCGGAGGCAGAAGGGCATCCGGTTTTTCCGGAGGTCTTATTGATTCATTTCAATATATAGGTGCAGGTCTTACAGGGTTCGGCATAGGTATGATACTGGACAGGACAGGATGGACAGGATGGCTTACAGGCCTTACAGGTTTTGCCCTTATGGGAGGTATTTTAATGGCTCTTATATGGCATTCATTGCCGGATAAGGTGAGCCGTGAGTAGTAGGGGCGCCCCCCTGTGGGCGCCCGGTACCGGTTAAATATTCATTGCTCATCACCCATTACGCGTCACCCGTCACGCGTCACGCGTCACGATTATCACGCATCACGATATTTACAAAAAAAATTTACATTAACACTTGATTAATATGAAATTACCTGTTATAATAAACAACACAAATCGGGGTGTAGCTCAGTTTGGTTTAGAGCACTAGCATGGGGGGCTAGGGGTCGCCAGTTCAACTCTGGCCACTCCGACCAGAAGAAATCTCTCTCAAAGCAGAGAGATTTTTTGCATAGAAGGGGAATTTTTATGAGTAAACTGGCAATAGCACTTGTAAGCGGAGGTATGGATAGCTGTGTTACTGCAGCAATAGCTGGAGAATACTATGACCTGGCTATGTTACATGTAAATTACGGACAGAAAACTGAACTGAGAGAACTGAAGGCTTTTCATGATATTGCAGATTTTTATGATGTAGAGAAAAGACTTATAGTTAATATAGATTATTTGAAGCATATCGGCGGTTCCAGTCTTACTGATGATACTATGGAAATTTCTACTTCCGGCCTGAGTTGTGAAATTCCTTCTTCCTATGTGCCATTCAGAAATACCCACATAATAGCCATGGCTGTTTCCTGGGCTGAAGTGATAGGAGCGGAAAAGATTTTTATTGGGGCAGTTGAAGAAGATAGTTCCGGATATCCTGACTGTACAAAATCTTACTATGAGGCCTATAATAAACTTATAGAAGTGGGAACAAAACCGTCCACTCATATAGAAATCATCACTCCTGTAATAGATATGAAGAAAAGTGAGATCGTAAGAAAAGGTATAGAACTTGGAGCACCGTTATATCTTACCTGGTCCTGTTACGGACACAGTGACCTTGCATGCGGAAAATGTGACAGCTGTCTTTTGAGATTAAGAGGTTTTAGAGAGGCAGGAGTCGAAGACCCCGTTGGTTATGAAAAATGAAAATTGAGCATTTTGCACTCTGGACCGGACGACTTGAAGAAATGAAGGATTTTTATGTAAATTATTTCGGCTGTACTGCCGGGCCGAAATATACTAATGCTGCTAAAGAATTTTCTTCCTATTTTTTGACCTTTACGTCAGGAATTAGACTGGAACTTATGACTTCTTCTGATTTTACACCGGAAACTTCAGGTAAATACGGCCATTTTGCAATCTCTACCGGTTCTGAAGATGGAGTCAGGGAACTTACAGAAAGGCTTCGCCATAATGGTGTTATTGTGAAATCAGAACCGCGATGGACTGGAGACGGCTATTACGAAAGTATTATCCTTGATTGTGACGGGAATTTTGTAGAATTGACTGTATGAAACTATGAACGGCTAATTCTGTTATACCATTCCAGTCCTGGCCATCACTGTCACTTCTTGGTTTCCATCATTGCTTTATAATTTTCTACCGGCAGGGCGCAACGGAAACCCCAGTAGTAATTGGCACTGTCAGGAGTTTGCCAGGAACGAAAGGTATTGCGAAAATAATAGGCCTGACCTGAATTAAACCAGGAACCTCCGCGGAGTACTTTAAATTCCCCGTCTTCCGGTCCCTGCGGGTTTTGTTCTATAACTTCACTGTAATAAATATCCAGATACCAGTCAAAACACCATTCCCATATATTACCTGCCATATCCATTACACCGTAAGGACTGGCACCATCAGGGAATACCCACACAGGGAGTGTTCCCATACTTCTGGTCATATTCAGAGAAAATCGGCTATGGGCACTGGTATTATACCAGAAATCTTTTCCTCTTTCTCCGTTTAATTTCGGCTCAATTTTTTCTCTGGACGTATGTATGTTATTACATTTATCTTTATCCCATTCGTTACCCCAGGGATAGAGATAATTCTGAGGGCCTCTCGCGGTTTTTTCCCATTCTGCTTCTGTTGGAAGCCGTTTCCCTGCCCATCGGCAGTATTCATCGGCATCTTTCCAGGTAATTCCCACTACAGGATGATTTTCTTTTCCTTCTTCAAAATATTTATCCCACCATGAAGCACTTCCCTGAACCACCTGCGGTTTATATCCGCTCTGTTCCATGAACAGGAGATACTGTCTGTTTGTTACAGGATATTTATCCATATAAAAAGCTTCGACAAATACATTATGAAAAGGTTTTTCAAATTCTCTTGCCATAGTATCCTCTTCAACTGCTCCCATGACAAATTCCCCTTCCGGTATAAGTATCATTTCTGTTCCGTCTACTGGGGATATTATGGCAGGAGGTATTTCTATAACCTTCTTCTCATCTTTGATTGCTACTGCTATACGGGTTTCTTTTGTGATTTCTCCTGATGCTACTCTTTCTCTTACGTCTGTTTCTATTTCCAGTATTTTTCTTTTAGACATTTTGAAGGATTTGATTATATTGGAGATTATTTCTCTTCTCTCTTCATCTGTCATATCTTCAAGATATATGGAGAGCAGGAATTCCCTCAATTTCTCTTCTATTTTTCTTCTGTCTTCGTATTCTTTGAGATCTTTTCCTTTCAGTAATCCTTTGTGGAACATAAGCAGTTCCAGTTGATCAAGAAATTCTTCTCCGTCGTGATATCTTTTGGAACAATCCCTTTCGAGACAGTTTAGTATGAGGTTTTCCATATCTTCCGATATTTGAGGGCATAATTCCCTTAAAGATCTGACAGGGGAGAATAATATGGAACCGCCAATACCTGCAATGGTTTTACTCGGAAAATCATAGGGCATTTCTCCTGTCAGCATTTCAAAGAGTATGACACCGAGAGAATATATGTCTGAGTAAAAATTTATTTCTGTCTCTGTGCCGAAATGTTCAGGTGCAAAATAATATGCAGTTTTTACAGGAAAACCGGGCAGAAAATCAATTTCTGCATCAAAAGCCTTCATTATTCCGAAATCAGAGATTTTAATTTCTTCATTTTTATGAATAAGGATATTTTCCGGTTTTAAATTTCTGTGGACAATGCCTTCATTATGAATTTCTATGAGCCCTTTACAGAGCTGTCTTGCGATTCTGAGCACTTCTTCAGGGGAGAATTTCTTCTTTTTATTCAGATAAGCTCTCAGGGTTTCATGTTCTATAAATTCGTTTACAATGAAGGTTTCACCTGGAAATATGCCTATGGCAGTCATTTTTACTACATTGTTATGTTTGACTCTGGCTGCTTTTGTGGCTTCTTTTTCAAGTCCTTTTATCCATTTTTTATCTGTACTGAGGAAAGAAGGAAGTATCTTTACGGCTCTCATTACACCTCTATCATACTGAAGGGCTTTGAAAATCTGTCCCATACCGCCTGTGCCTATAAGATTGAGCAATCGATAATTTTTCAGTATTTTCCTGTCAGAAGAAGGTTTGGCCGGGGGATCGATTTTTGCCAGCAATTTCTTCTTTAATCGTCCTCCTTTACTGAATAAATCATCGATCTGTCTTGTATGTTTCAATCCTATAGCATGTTCTACAGAATAAAATATATAATTTATCTGTTCTCCTGAAATATAATCAAACAAGAATACATGGGCATCATTACAGAAACAGTTTTCATATATTAAAAGAGGATAAAGCTCTATAAGCTGATTGGTTTCAGGTAACAGGAGATGAAAATTATCTTCCAGTCCATGCTGTGATACACTTTCCTGTCCCATAGGATTAATTTCACATCCCATAAATTTTACAGCTTCGAAGAAAACTTTTCCTTCATACTGTTCTATTCTCTGAGGTTTTACAAGGGGATAATCACATAAAAATTCAAGTCTTGTAAGGAGTATCATCAGTATTTCTTCAAGTTCCAGATAATGTCTGGTGGCAAGTTTTACCGATTCACACCCCATGGCTCCGAACTGGTCTCTTATGAAAAGTGCCTTTTCCAGCTTTCTCCCTATATTGTTAACATTACCTTTCTTATCATAATAGAGTGTAAGCAGTTTGGGAATAACAGGGTATTTTCCGCTGTAAAGATATACAAGAAGCATATCTTTAAATATTTCCATCCAGCTTCTCGGTGTATTTCTTTCTTCAAAAAACTGCCATATAAATACATCTGCTTTAGGGTTTCTTTGTTCTTCTGACGATAGATACCCTGACAGTAATATTAATGTACAGTATCTTATAACTGTTTCAAATAAAAAACAGCATGCATTAAATTTTCCTAGAACATCGTCACATGTCCTCATGGCACGGAAAATAGTCGCTATCGGATAAGGATAGCAGGTTTCTACGAGATAATAAAAGGTACTTTCCTCGTAATCCTGATATGCTTGCTTCAAAGAATCACCATCCTGTTAATCCCTGAAAATTCAATCTTTCTTCGCTTTCTTCGCCAAATTTTCTTCGCCAAATTATTTTAAATTCCTTCTATTTTTTATAATTACCGGTTCAGTATTTCTCAGTCCACCTGACCTGCTGACATGCTGAATTGCTGAATTGCTAAAGATAATTTTATAATAAAGAAGGTTTTCTGTCAGTTTCGACGAAAACTTCAGAGTATAAATTTTTTGATTCTAAGGATAAAGGAGAAACATTATGATAGAACTCTATAATACGACTCATCCTTATAATAATAAGGTTAATATGGCCTATTATTCTGAGAGTGGATGGGTGGGTTTCTTCCTGAATTTCGTATTACCTCAGAATCCATTCGAATATCTGTGTTTGTTTGAAGATGCATCCGGTAACCACCCTTTTTTATTGTTAAATAAAATAAGTAATTTATTTATATTTAATCAACTGGATTTTGACGAGAAAGCCGGTTTTGGCTCTGTAGATGGTGCTATTTATATGGAAAGTAACAGGGAAAATTATTTTATCTTCATTAACGCTATAAATAGTAAATATAAATATGCATCTACTATACCTGAAAAAAGCAGGCTTGACTTTCATAAGAGTATAAACAGCCGTATGGAGTTGCTCTATCGATTTTCTATTGCTATAAAAAATGCACTTCTGAAAGCAGAACCGAAGGTTATAAGTGAAAATCCTGACGAACTTCATACATGTTATATGAAAAACGATAAGTTTTACATTATACCGGGAAAGCAAATGGATAAGAAAAAGATAAGAAGATTTAAGATAAATCAAGAGAAAGGGAAAAATTTTCTCGGCAGATTTTTTAAAAAAGATACCCGTTTTTATTTTTTGCTTGTAACAGATGATGAAATAAATCCATTTTCTCACAGTCATCCTGATTTCTCCGAGCACTATACTCCCAGACTTCATCCCGGTAAAGAAACAGAAGATCTCTGGGAAGAACATAAAAAATATTTTCTCTGGTTTCCCAAGAGTATAATAACTACTATAATGAAGCCTGAGTTGTCAGGCTTCGGAGATTTTCTCAAATCTAAATATTGTTATTATTATAATGGTATAAAAGATTTTTCTCCTGAGAAAATTGCTTTTGAAACGAGAGAAGATGATATGATGGTAAATCAATATACTTTTACAAGGTTAGATTTATGGCCTTTAT
>JBEHWP010000176.1:0-9763 GCA_040217665.1 Vulcanimicrobiota bacterium | reverse complement strand
GAACCCTACTACCTGAGGAATAAGCATGGAAACAGGCTGACCTAACATAGCAGCTTCCGCCTCTATACCACCGACGCCCCATCCGAGTACGCCGAGACCGTTAATCATAGTTGTATGAGAGTCTGTCCCTACGACTGTATCGGGATAAGCAAGAACTGTTCCGTTCTCAGAAGACGTAAAAACAACTTTACCGATATATTCAAGATTGACCTGATGAATTATACCTGCTCCCGGGGGGACTACACTGAAATTCCGAAAAGATTTCTGACCCCATTTTAAGAAGGTATATCTTTCGGTATTTCTTTCATATTCTCTTTCTACATTCAATCCGAGAGCTTTTTCGGAACCGGCATGATCTACCTGAACAGAATGATCTATAATAAGATCAGACTGCTGGAGAGGATTAATTTTATTCGGATCTCCTCCCAGTTTCTTTATGGCATCTCTCATGGCGGCAAGATCTACTACAGCAGGAACTCCTGTAAAATCCTGCATAAGAACCCTGGCAGGCATAAAGGATATCTCTTTTTCTGTCTTTTTAGAAGGATCCCACATGGCAAGAGCTTCTATATCTTCTTTTTTGACAAAACCTCCGTCTTCCTGACGAAGTAAATTTTCCAGTAAAATCCTCAGGGAAAAAGGAAGTTTATCTATCTGAAATCCTGCGTTTTTCAGTGCTCCCAGATGAAAAATATCATAGGATTTTCCTCCCGCTTCGAGTTTTTTTCTGCTTTTGAAACTATCAAGCCTTTTCATTGTTAATACAACTCCTTTTTGAATCGTGACGCGTGACGCGTGACGCGTGACGCGTAATCAGTATTACGCATAAAAACAAATCCGGCGAAAATAAGACGTGAAAGTAATTCGACTGTGTCATAAATTCTGTGTAAACATACGGTCAGATCTTATTTCATTGTAATTTTACACAAAATACCTTACACTATCGATAATCTCTCACGTCTTATGTTTAAAGATTCAATAGCTATTTATTTCTACTCTTTTTTATTATCTCCTTCCGAAGAAGTTTTTTCTTCCGGTAAAGCTATTATAATTACATTATTCTTCTCATTGAGATATTTTATAGCTGCTCCTTTAACCTCTTCGGCTTTTATTCCGGCAATTAAATCCTTATTTTTAAGAGCTTTTTCACGATCATAATTAAAGAGATAACTTCCCTGAATTTCACCGATCCAGAAGGAATTTCTCTCAAGTCTCTCTTCATAATCTTTCAGAAGAATGGTTTTTGCCGAATCCAGTTCTTTCTCCGACGGGCCGTTCTTCTGTATATCTCTGATTTCTGCCATCATACATTCCATAACTTCATCTACCTTATCAGGGTTACATCCGGCTCCGAGTTCAACTCTGCCATGACCTTTAATGGTAAGAGGAGAAATATTTCCTGCCCATACGGCATATACAAGGCTTTTCTCTATTCTTATCTTATCCCAGTAACGCATATCAAGCACCTTGGCAAGTACCCTGAGAGGCACCACATCGGAATCATTTTTCATACATCCCGGAAAGAGAACTGTCATAAGACATCTGTTTTCCATACCTCTGTAAACGATACGTTTTGTATTGCCTTCAGGGAAATCTGCTCTGAAATATGTACAGGGCACAGAAGGTTTCTCACCTGCAGGAAGAGAACCGAAATATTTACATATAAGAGCAGTAGCCTCAACAGGGTCGAATGCACCTGTAATTACAAGTTCACTGTTTGAAGGTACACAGGATAAGGTCTGAAACAGTTTCAGTTTTTCACTGTCTCTATATCTGTCTACATCCTCTTCAGTAGCAGTACCGGAGAGAGGATTACCGGGAAGAAGAATTTTATTTTCTGCTTCCTCCATAGCTCCTTCCTGGTACTGTGACATATATCTTATGTTGTCCTGTACAAGTTTTATACCATAGGCTATGCCTTCTTCTCTGTAACCGGGACGAACCATATACTGATACATCCACTGACAGAGTTTTTCAAGTTCAGCCTTTGCAGAACTTCCATGAATACCGTACATAGTGCTTCCACCTGTGGAAAAACGTATATTTGTACCTTTAAGTAATCTCTCTACTTCGAATTGAGTAAGATCTTCAGTACCACCTTTTCCCCAGGCAATCTGCGCTACATCACACATACATGGAGTATCCGGTTTTTCAAGAAGTTTACCTCCTGCAGACACATAGCTTACATATACAGTATCTTTATCGAATTCAGTCGGTTTAAGAAAAACTGTAAGACCGTTTGAAAGTTTTAACTCTGTAATGCCAGGTTCTTTATATTCCTGAGTGGATACAATCTCAGACGGTTTTAATTTGCTGTAATCATAGGAATAATTTATTTTCTCCAGTTTATAAGGAGTACCACCGCTTTTTATTGCAGTATTTACAGATGATAATACCTGTTCTTCTTTTATCTGTTCCATATCAGCAGGTGGCCCTGATATTAAGACAGACATATTTACCGGTTCAAAGAGATATTTTATACGGGAATTTACCTCTTCATCCGTTATTAAAGGAAGAAGTTTCTGTGCAAGTTCATAATCCTGTTCATAAGAAGTATATATACTGTCATGCATAAGATCACTCATAATAGAACTGATATAAGAACCGGCCTCTCTGGTATCTTTCTCTTCCTTTGCCTTTCTCAAATTCTGAAGCATCTGTGATTGTGCTTCATCTCTTTCCACATCAGTAAACCCATGGGTGCGAAATCCTTCTATATATTGCATCATAACATCAAGGGCCTTCATAGATTTTCCAAGATTAACTTCTGCGCTGAAGCCCGCTTCGGTAAGGGATCTGAGCCATCCTGATTTATATCCTGACGCAGTGATAAGAGGTGTATCAAGTTTATATTTTTCCAGTGAAAATCTCATATTTATCATTGTAAATAAGAGTCTGTCACAGAGATCTCTTTTATAATCTTCCACAGTCACTGTTTTTTCAGGTTCTCTCAGGTAACTTATAATGACAGATGCAGGTTTCAATTCAGGGTCTGTTATAATACCCGTATAAATTTCTTTATGTGGTTTAAAAGGTACAAATAAATCAGGTTTATCACCTTTTGCTCGAGGAACAGAAGAGAATGTGGCTTTTATTTTCTTTTCTATTTCTGAAGCATTACAGTCTCCGACTACTACAATACTCATAAGATCAGGTCTGTACCAGGTAGAATAAAAATTTCTCAAATCTTCGTGAGAAAATTTTTCGATAGTTTCTTTTATGCCGATAGGCAACCTTTCAGGATAAAGAGAACCTTTAAAAATAAGATTAATCCGTTTTTCCCATACCCTTTTATCCACGTCAGAACCGAGGCGGAGTTCTTCAAGTATGACAGGTCTTTCCCTGTCTACCTGTTCTTTGAGTAAAAGCATATTAAAAGCATAATCAGACAGGGCTGTAATGGCTTTATCCAGATATTCTTCTTTCTCATTATTAACTTCAATCATATAGACAGTCCTGTCAAAAGAGGTGTAGGCATTTATATCAGGTCCCATATCAGTGCCTATACTTTCAAAGTATTTAACAAGTTCTCCTGGAGGGAAATTTTTAGTGCCGTCAAAGCCCATATGTTCCAGATAATGGGCTATACCTCTTTCTTTATCTGTTTCCTGCAAAGAGCCTGCTCTTACTGCAACCCAGGCAAGTATGCGGTTTTTCGGTTTTTTATGTTCCATTATATAATAATCGATACCATTATCCATTTTCCCTTTGAGAATATACTCAGGCCATGTAAGGGATTGTTTTAAATCGATCTTTTCCTGAGCAAATCCGTAGCTCATTACTATAACAAGAAATGTAATAAGAGCTATAATTTTTAGAGATTGATTCATAACATCATTCCTTTCTTTTTGTTCGTGACGCGTAACGCGTGACACGTGACTGGGGAGGATAATTATAAAGAGTCACGAAATAATTTGTATATAAAATAATAACATAAAGATAGGAAAAAAAATAGCTGTTATATTTCATAATATCGTGATGTATTATAGGAAGAATATATTTATTGAGAAAGGTGGAGTAAATGGTAGAGTATCATAAAAATCCTTATAATCCCATAAATCCCGTAAATCCCTGTCTGTCGATAGTCATATGCGGACAGGCAGGACAGGGGATACAGACGATAGAAGACATACTGAGCAGAGTAGCAAAAAACTCCGGTTACAATGTTTTTGCCACAAAAGAATATATGTCCCGTATCAGAGGAGGTTTTAATTCCACAGAAATAAGAATTTCCGAAAAACCTGTAAAGGCTTATAGTGACATAATAGATATTTTAATACCTGTAGGGAATGATAATCTGGATCACCTTGAGAAAAAGGTAACAGAGAAAACACTCATAATAGGAGAAAAAATCTCTACAAAACATAAATTTATTGAAGTACCTTTTGTAAAAATAGCATCGGAACTGGGAAATAAAATATACTCCAATGTGATTGCCGCAGGTATGGCTGCCGGCATACTCAATATAGAAGAAGAAATGATGTTTGATTATATAAGAAAATATTTTTCAAAATACGGAGAAGAAATAGTTAAAAAAAATATAGAAGCAGCAGGGAAAGGCTATGAAATAGCCTATACTGTAAATATAAAAATTTCTATAAAAAAAGATGACTTAATAAAAGACCATATTATAATGACAGGAACGGAAGCAGTAGCTCTCGGTTCTATTGGCGGGGGATGTAATTTCATAAGCTCCTATCCCATGTCACCCGGCACAGGAGTCCTTACATTCCTCGCAAAACACTGTAAAGATTTCGGTATAATAGTTGAACAGGCAGAAGATGAAATAGGAGCGATAAATATGGCTGCAGGGGCATGGTGTGCCGGAGCCCGGGCTATGGTAACAACGTCAGGAGGAGGCTTTGCCCTTATGGGTGAAGGGCTGAGTCTTACAGGGATAATGGAAATACCTGTGGTTATTCATATTGCCCAGAGACCGGGGCCCGCTACCGGAGTTGCAACAAGAACTCTTCAGGGAGATTTAGAATTAGCCCTTTATTCAGGCCATGGCGATTTCCCCAGGATTATCTTTTCCCCCACAGGCATAGAAGATGCCTTTTACCTGAGCGCCAGAGCCTTCAATATGGCAGATAAATATCAGGTTCCGGTTCTTATACTGACAGATCAATTTCTGGTAGATTCATACTATAATATTAATATAGATAAATTAAGATTTTCCGATGTAAATATAAAAAATTATTTTATAGAAACAGACAGTAATTATAAAAGATATAAACTTACGGAAGACGGCATATCGCCGAGAGGCATCTTCGGACATGGTTCAGGTCTGGTATCATATGACAGTCATGAACATGATGAAGAAGGACATATTACAGAAGAATTCGACATAGCAGTTAAAATGCAGAATAAAAGGATGAAAAAACTGGAAGCTATAAGAGAAGAAGTGATAGAGCCGGAGTTAACCGGTTCTGAAAATTATGATATTCTTGTAATAGGCTGGGGTTCTACAGGTGGAGCTATTAAAGAGGCCATTGACAGGCTGAAGAGATATGATATAGCTTTTCTCTGTTTTAATCAAATCTATCCGTTACATAAAAAAACAGAAGAATATATAAAAAGAGCAAAAAAAGTTATAATAATAGAAAATAACCTTACAGGACAGTTCTCTAAGCTGATAAAACTCAATACAGGTATAGAGATAGAAGATAAAATTTTAAAATATAACGGCCTTCCATTTTCTGTTGAAGAAATTGAAGGAAAAGTTAATGTTATTATAAAAGCAGGAAATTAAGTTTTTTTTAGAAATATATATATAAATAAATATAAGGGAGGTAAAAAAATGAATATTTTTGAATATGCTCTGGAAAAAGAAAAACAATCCCGGCAATACTACAAAGACCTTGCAGAAAAGTGTGGCAATGAAGGATTAAATTACATACTGAATATGCTTGCAGAAGAAGAAGACCGTCATATAATTATTATTCAAAACATGCAGGACAAACACCCCGAAATGCTGCCACCGTCAAATCTACTGGAAAATGCCAGAAAAACCTTTGCAAAAATGAAAGACTCAAAATCAACCTTTGATTTCAATGTCAGTCAGGTAGAGCTTTACAAAAAAGCCCGGGAAATGGAAAAAATTGCTCTTGAATATTATGCCGGACAGATAAATGAATTAAAAGATGAAATACAGAAAAAGATATTTCAGAAACTTTCAGATGAAGAACAGAGACATTATGATCTGCTCGGTAATATAATCGAATTTATTACAAGACCACAGAGTTGGCTTGAAAATGCAGAATTTCATCACGTAGATGAATATTAGCTATAGCTGAATGATCGGTAATTTCTAGCTTTATTACCGATCATTTATTCAAAAGACTTTATATTTGTCCCTTTAATTTTAAGTAACTGCGGTAAAATATGTTTAAATGCTTTTACAACCTTCGGGTCAAACTGTTTTTCGCTCTGTGATTCTATTTCAGCCAGAGCATCTTCGATAGACCATGCCTTTTTGTAAGGTCTGTCATGGGTAAGGGCATCAAACACATCTGCTACAGAAACAATTCTTCCTTCAACAGGTATTTCTTCTCCTTTTAAACCGTAGGGATAACCACGTCCACACCACTGTTCATGATGGGAAAGGGCAATAAGTTCCGCTATCTGCAGAAGTCTTGTCTTACCTCTTGAAAGCAGTTCCGCACCGGCTGTAGTATGGGTTTTTATAATATCAAATTCTTCCTTTGTAAGTCTGTCAGGTTTTAAGAGAATAGAATCAGGTATGGCAATCTTACCTACATCATGAAGTCTCGCGGCATGAAAAATAAGTTCAATCTGATCCTTTGGAAGACCGAGTTCTTTTGCCAGAAGAGCCGAACTCTGCGCAACACGCCACGTATGTTCTCCTGTAGCATCATCGCGATATTCTGCAGCCATAGCAAGACGGCCAAGAATCTCCAGATGTGCTTCTTCTAATTCATATGTTCTCGTAAGGACTTTTTGTTCCAGATAAATATTTTGATTTTTTAATTTTAACTGAAGAAAACGATTTTCTAACAGATTCCTTATACGAAGAAGCACTTCCGTAGTATCGAAAGGCTTTGTGAGGAAATCCTTTGCACCGTTCCAGAGAGCTTTAAGCCTTGTTTCACTGGTTGCATCGGCAGTCAATACAAGTATAGGGAGATATTCATTATGAGGAATTACGGATTTCAATTCCTCCATAAGTTGATATCCATCCATATAGGGCATAATTATGTCAAGAAGTATAAGATCCGGTTCAAATTCTTTACAGAATTCACACACAGTTCTCGGATCACTGATCATAAGCAACCTGGTGTAACCTGCCTTTTTAAGGAGTCTCCTTAACATACTCAGGTTACCCTCTTCATCGTCTATGATCATTATTTTTGCATCAGGATATTCTACTTCCCACATATTCTTCACCTGTAAATTTCAATAATATAGTATAACAGATATATGAGAAAACAATCAAGTATTTTATATTACACATGTAAAAAATGATAGTGTTTTTTACGACAGGTATATTCACTTTTACTAAAAATTACACTTGTTTTCATAAATCTTTTAATTAGTAAAAAGTGAATAGTGAATAGTGAATAGCAGGTAAAATTTCGTTTTTTTACTTTTCACTTTTTACTCTGAATATTCTGTAATAAAAAACTTTTCATTATATATAAAATTACATAGCATTTTTTAATGCAATTCCCTTCACGAATGAATTACAATCATATTCGAGGCAGACCTGTAATCGTTATAACATATTAAGCACAGGAAATAAAAAAAATACAAGATAATTTAGCATTTTAGTAATTCTTAATAAAAAATTAGCTCCAGATCTGGATTGTTCATGAACAAATTTTTTGATAAAATAGCTATAATTTGTCACTTGTACTTAGAAAAATAGCAGGGAGGAAAGAAATTTTGACTAAAGAAACTATAGAGTATTATGAAAAAGAAATTGAAATACAAAAATCTGTTTATGAAAAAGATCCCGAGAATATTGAAATTTCAGATAGACTTGCCGGTGTCTATGAACATCTCGCCTGTCTGTTACAATCTATTAACAGGAAAAAAGAAGCTGTAGAATATCTGAAAAAAGCTACAGGAATAAGAAAGCCACTTTATGAAAAAGATCGGGAAAATATTAATATTTCAACGGGACTTGCCGGTGTCTACGGGAATCTTGCCTCTATTTTACAGACAGTTAACCGCAAAAGAGAAGCTACAGAGTATTTTAAAAAGGCTATAGAAATAAGAAATACTGTTTATAAAAAAGATCCGGACAATATTATAAATTCAGACGGACTTGCCAGTATCTACGGAAATTTTGCTTTACTTTTACAGGATATTAACAGGAAAAAAGAAGCTGTAGAATATTTAGAAAAAGCTATAGAAATAAGAAAATTACTCCATGAGAAAAATCCCGATAATATTGAATTTTTAAACAGCCTTGCCGGTATTTACGGAAATTTTGCTTTACTTTTAGAGGATATTAAAAGAAAAGATGAAGCCATAGAGTATTATGAAAAATCTATAGGAATAAGACAATCACTCTATGAGAAAAAACCTGAATACACTAAAATTTTAAACGGACTTGCTTGCAGTTATGTAAATCTTGGCTCTCTCTTACAGGATATCAAAAGAAAAGATGAAGCCATAGAGTATTATAAAAAAGCTACAGAAATAAGAAAGTCACTCTATGAGAAAGAGCCTGGGAATATTGAATTTTCAAACGGACTTGCCGGTATCTATTCAAATCTCGCCTATTTTTATTTTCAGGACGGAGATAAAGAGAAAGCCTTATATTTTATTGACGAATCTATGACTGTATCTGAAAAAGCAGGTCTTACAGAACATATAAAATCTTTAAATAATTTAAAAAAGAACGTAATGAAATACACTTACATAAAGAGTAATAAAGATGAACAATCTGACAGTGCCGGGAAAAAGATTGGCAGAAATGACCTGTGTCCCTGTGGAAGCGGCAAAAAATACAAGAAATGTTGTAAAACTTAAAAAGTAAAAATCTCAACACATTCAAGGCCAAAGCCGAAATTTTTCACTTTTTCTCCCTCAAACAGAGTATCTATAAAAACGAGAGGGTAAATATATTGGAGATCTATTGAAACATTCATACCTCCGACTTCAATAAAAGGTTTCCTGAAAGGGCCTGTAATAAAATCTGCCAGTAAGGCAAGTTCATGGTAAGAAATTTTTCCTAATTCTATAAATGTCATATCTTCTTCCAGAAGTTTCTTACAGGCCTCTTTAAAATGTTCATCTGCTCCTATTAAAATCTTCGGGGTAATAATACGGGAATTTATAGCTATATCTCTTTCAAGATAACCGGGGAAATCATTTCCATTTACATATCTGATATGTGATTCTACGAATTCGTAAAGATCAATGGACTTAAAGCAGTAGCGGAAAGCCATTTTACATACTAATGGTCTGTAATCTTCCAGAATACATCCCTTTCCAGGTATAAGAAAAAAACAATCGCTGTTCCTTTCATTATATCTGTCAGTGCTTTCCATTTCTTCATTGAATTGATTTATTCTTGCATCTATACCTCTGTAAACTGTGACAAAAGATTTTACATCATAATCATTTTCTTCCAGATAAGAAAAAAAATCCCGTCCGAATTTTTTATCTATGAGGTATTTCAAAGAGATCTTTACGTTTTCTTTGAATTTTTTCTTAAAAGACTGATCAAAGGTAAGAGCTTTTTTCAGTATAATCAGATCATCTTTTTCAAACAATATATCTAAAGGTACAT
>JBEHWP010000175.1:0-9780 GCA_040217665.1 Vulcanimicrobiota bacterium | reverse complement strand
TTAAAAATGAAAATTCCTATGCCCTTAAATTACTCATATGATAAAGAATATAAAAAAAATAAGTGAAACAGAAATTATAGAAATAATAAAAAAGAGCCATGAAGCAAAAGATAAAATCATGGATTTTTATCTCAAGCCACTGGAAAAATTTCTGAATACCATCGTAGACTGTAATACAGGCGAAGAAATTGCAAAAAGAGTAATGGAAAGTGCCCTGGCAAACAATCTTCACAGACCTTATTTTTCATCTTTTGATGTGTGGCTTCTTACGTGGCTCCAGGATCATCTGGTAGGACAGAAAATTTCAAAACATGAATTTTTCTCATGTTTTGAAGGCCTGGAATTAAAAGAAGAGAGACTATTATTGAACAACCTTTTAAAAGGTGAAGAAGCAGCAGCGGAACTTTACCGGAGATATTCAAAATTCGTAATTGCAAAAATAATCAATTCAGGTATTAATATAAAAGAAGCAGAAGATCTGTTACAGGAAATTTTTCAAATAGCTTTTTCACGTATATCCCAGTTAAGGGATACGGAAGCATTTAAATGGTGGCTGGGAAAAATTTCCAGTAATTATGCTTATAAAATAAGGGAAAAAACAAAAAAAATGGGAGAAATATCTCTGGATTCCATGGAACTGGATATGTTAGTTACAGACTGGGAAGATAACAATCCTGTGAATAAAACATTGAAAGAAGAAGAAATTAATGTTCTTAAAGAAGGGTTATCATCACTGGATAAAAAGTATAAAAAGGCAATATTTCTGAAATATTTTAAAGATAAAGATTATAAGGAAATAGCACAGATAGAAGGTATAAATATTAAATCTGCTTACAGAAGAGTTTGTTACGGTATAAAAAAACTGAGAAACTCTCTTATATCAATCGGCAAAAACTGAGCAGACAGAATCAGTCAGGAGGTGTCGCATATGGATTGTCCCGATAATGACACAATTTACAGTTATATACTTGAAGAGATAACAGGAGAAAAGAAAAAAAATATTCAAAAGCATATAGAAAAATGTCACATATGTCAGATAAAACTGCTTGAACTCAGGGAAGATATAGAGAAAATAGAAATATTTTTAAAGCATTACACATGGGATATATTAAATAATAATGGAAATGACAGTTCTTCAGAATTATATAAAAAAGAAGAAGATAAAAAAGATATTAACCATCTGAACAGAGCAGTTCCTTCTGCTTATGCCGGTAAAACACAGACGTGGAAGATATTAAAAAACCAGATAATGAGTATATATTTCCTCCTGTGGAAAAATATCTTTTTCCGGTACAGTATAAGAAAAAAACTCATATTTGCTTTTACTGCTATAATGATAATTTTATTTATTCCAGTGGTTTTAACTGTTTTTACCGGCGAAAAAGCAACATATGTTAAATACAGCATTGAAGCAAAAATTTATCCTGCCGATCCTGTTGCTGTTTACAATCTTGGCCTTATGACAAGGGCAAAAAATCCACAGGAAGCGAGAAAATTAATAGAAAGAGCCTATCTTCTGGATCATAACTATGCTGTTTCTTATTATGATTTCGGGAAAAACTCCATCCCAGAATTACAAAAAATAGTAATCTTATCTAACTGCCATAATGACTATATAACCCGTGGTATGTCTTTCTCTGTAAAAGATAAATTATCCCTTGTAAAAACCCTGAGTCCTGTATCAGGAGATTTATGGGATGAAATTAACAATCGAAAAAACCTGGAACATGCCTGTAAAACTGCAGCCAGACTCGGGGGGAAATATCTTTTATTTTTGAATAATCTATACTTAAATAACAATCAATGGAACCTGGACTACAGTCTCATAGAAATTGTGGGGGAAAAAGTAATAGCAAGCGGTATACTTGTATCTCCATCAATAGTACAGTTACAGATTAATCTCGTCGTGGAAGTTGCCAGAACTATTACCGGCAACCTGACAGAAATGGAGGAAAAGATCTTAAAAAAACCGCCATGCAATCCTGAAACATTTAAGCTTTATCTGGAAGGTAAAGGTCATTATTACAGATATGTAGAAGAAAACAACAGAACAGCAATAAAGCTTTTTAAAAAAGCAATAACGTTAGACCCTGACTTTGCTCCTGCCTATGCCGCTCTTGCAGATTCTTTAACACAGCAGTACGGACTCTTTAACGACAGAAAGGAACATTTAATAAAAGAAGCCATAGAATATGCAAATAAAGCACTTTCCATAGATCCGTCACTCGCAGAAGGCTATAAAAGCCTGGGGCTATCTTTCAGTTATCTAGGTAAGAGAGACGAAGGAATAAAAGAATATGAAAAAGCCCTTTTATTAAATGAAAATTATACAGAAGTATACATAAATCTTGCCATGGTTTTCCTCAATGAAAAAAATTTCGATAAAGCCTTCACTATGCTACAGAAAGCAATTAAAACCAATTCCTTTTCTTCTGAAGCACATAAAGAACTTGCCAGTTATTACCTCATAAAGAGAAATTATAAAAAGGCCATAAAAGAATATGAAACAGCCATAGAAGCGGGATTTCTTAACAGACACAGCCTTTTTCAGAGTTATAGCAATATAGCTCTATGCTATAAACTCCAGGGAGAACATGAAAAAGCAATCATATTTCTGGAAAAAGCACTTTCAGTAAATTCCGAAAAAGGAATAACCTGTTTTGAACTGGGCGAAATATTTAACAGCTCAGGTAAAGAAGAAAAAGCCATAAAATATTACAGGGATTATTTAAAACTTGAGCCGGCCGGCAAATTCAGCAGCAGAGTAAAAACAATATTAAAACTTCTGGAAAATAAAAAAGGAAAAATAGAAGGACTTGTAACAAACAGATCAGGAGAAAATCCTGCCGGTCTGAAGGTTATATACAGAAAGAAACCTTCTGTAGAAGAAGAATTTGTTTCAGTTACAGATAAAAGGGGGTTTTATACTATTACCCTCCCTGCCGGAAATTATGTTTGTTCGGAAATAAGAAAAAATAAAAAATCTATTAATCTAAAAAAGATTTATGAAGTAAAGGTAATGCCGGGACATATACAGAATATGGATTTATATATAAATTAATTATTGACCTCTTGCGTGGTAAACTGATGGCACCAGTTAAATCTCTGCGTGGTGCTCTGGAGTGAAAAAAAATCATATTACAAAAAACTACAAAATGTGTTTTAATATAAGCCTGGTATGATGCCAGTTATAACAGAAATAGACGAAGGCGATATTTTTTTGCGTAAGAGCACCACGCAGAGATGGGTCGGTTATAATTTGTCCCATATTTTTTGGGTACCAAATTACCTGTTTTAGAGATTTCACGAAATTCTTCTAGTTATTCCGTTAATATAATAGCTTTATAAAATATTAGATTACTATTATAATTTTTTAGTTATCACAGGAAGGATTATTTATTTTTCAGGTAGAATTTATAAAATAATTTATCATAGTATATACAGGAGGATTTATGTTAAAAAAGTTCAAAACAATTTCTGTACTTTTATTTTTCATATATATAATATCAGGTTGCGGAGACGGGGGAACAGAAACGTCTATTTCTACCAATGTTCCTGCCGGCAATCCTACAGTGAGTCCTTTATCGATTTCAACACCGACATTGACTCCTGTTTTAACATCAACTCCAGGTAAAACTGAAACACAGGTACAGGAACAGACTGTAACTCCAACTCCCACCAAAACACCTGTTATAACACCCACTGAAACGCAGGCACCGACTAAAACACCGGTTGCAACAGCTACCATAACAGCTACTCCCAACTATAATGCCGAATTAACGGTTAAAAGTGCTGACATAACAATAGATAAATATGATGTAAAAGAAGTCAGAATAGAATTTAAAAACACCGGTATTCTGCCATGGGATCCTGCCAGAGTACATCTTGCACCATCCAATCCCCGCAACAGAATAACCCATCTTCAGTATCCGGGAGATACCAACAACTGGCTTTCTGCAACCAGAATAAAAATGCAGCAAAAAAGTCCTGTAGAACCGGGACAGATAGCAGAATTTATATTTTATATATCTCCTGACTCGGAATACAGGTCAGGCCCCCAGGGTTTTGAAATGGTAGCAGACAGTATATATGAAGGTGTAACTCACTGGTTCGGGCAGAATGGTTATGCAGAAGTAAATATAGAGGTATCGGAAAAATTATATTATCTGGCAGAACTTGTATACCAGAGCCCGGACACGACAGTTGAGAGATATCAGACAAAACAAGTGACCGTAACATTCAAAAATACAGGAACAGTAGCATGGGATCCTAATACAGTGCATCTCGGCACAACAAATCCTCAGGGAAGCCCCTCCCATCTTTATACAGCGGGACATGGCTGGCTGAATGATAACAGGATAGGAATGCAGCAGACCTCTCCCGTCCAGCCCGGCCAGACTGCCGATTTTATCTTTAATATAACACCTGACAGCCTGTACAGTTCTTCCAAACAGGAATTTGAACTGGTGGCAGACGGTACCTATAACGGTGTTCCCGATCAGTGGTTTGGATGGTATGACGGTTATGTACAGATTTATGTCACTGTTACGGAACCATGATGTTTTATGAGGATTGTAAATCTTTATGCGATATAACCGAATCGGTTATGACCGTCAGTGAATAGTGAAAGGAGAAGAAAATGTATAAAATTATTATTTTAATATTATTTTTCCTTGCAGGATGTGGAGGAGACGGAGGTATTACTCCAGGAGTCAATCAGAACAGCCAGATAACTCCCACTCCTGTTATTACTCCTGCTACCACTCCTGCTACCACTCCTGTTTCCGGTTCTATAAACGGTTATATATATGGGTTTAATAATAATACTGACAGTATGGTTGCTCTTTCTTCTCCCCTGGAAAATGCGGTAGACGGATATAATCCTGTAAGTGATGTTCATATAGCTCTTATGTCTGATCCGAGAATTTCTTCTGTTACGGATAAAAATGGTTTTTTTCAGTTAAATAATGTTCCTTTAAGCCAGATAGGAAATCTTACAATTCTGCAGGCTTCTCATTCAAAATATTTACCCCTTCTTTTCTTTTCTATGAGTAACCAGAAAGGTTCTTCTTCCAATATAGTCAAATTATATATCCTCCCGGAATCGGCAAGTCTTATTATCGGAAGAATTATACAATTTACCTGTTTCGGTGAAGATTCTTCCAGCAGGCTTATAAATCCTGATACAGTAACATGGAAAATGGAAGGCAATATCGGCACTGTTTACCAGAACGGATTATTTGTTGCCACCTCGGCAGGCAACGGAAAAATCACAGCAACAGCAGGCTCTATAAAAAAAGAAATAAATATAGTTGTACTGTCAACAGAAAGTACCGGTTCTTTAAAAGGACAGATTACCTATTCTGACGGTACTCCTGCAGAGGAAGTTTTTGTTACCACCAGTGTTACTTCCTGGTCAAACGAAACGGATAGCAATGGAAATTATACTCTGGAAAATATTCCTTCCGGCACCAGAACCTTAAAAATTATAAGAAACGGCAATGTTATATGGGAAGGTAATGTACTGGTAGGAGAAAACAATGAAACTATTTTTAATGTAACATTAAATTCATTACCTCCTGCTCCTGTTATAACATCTATAGTGCCTGAAAAAGCAGTTCCCGGCACAGAGGTTCAGATTACAGGAACTTATTTCGGTTCTTCACAGGGAGATAGTTATATAAAACTCGGAGACAGTAAAATTACACCGGAGTCCTGGAGTGATAGTCTGATAAAATTTATAATTCCTTATGGTTCTGTTACGGATTTGTTAACTGTATATGTAAATGGTCAGAAGAGCAATGCAGTTAACCTTGTAATTACCTTTGCAAACCCCACACCGACTCCCGATGCAAATTCTCCTTATAAAGGACAGTTAATAAATAAAAGTGATGATGTTACTGTAAAACGCTATGATTCCATAGAATTAATGTTTCAATATAAAAACACAGGAACTATAGAATGGGATCCGAATGTAGTTTACCTTGGAACCAGCAATCCCCGTGACAGGACAACAAAGCTTTACACACAGAATGATAACTGGGTGTCACAGACAAGAATAAAAATGCAGGAAATAACTCCTGTATATCCGGGAAGTACTGCAACATTTAAATTCCTTATTACACCTGATGAGTTCTTCTGGTCAGATTCAGAAGGATTTGAACTGAGAGCAGACCGTCCTTATAAAGACAACCCTGCCTGCTGGTTTGGTGAAAGCAGTTACGGCGCAGTCTATGTTACAGTTACAGACAGATATATGTATCAGGGAAATCTTATCTATAAGACAGAAGATATGACACTCACCAGGTACCACTCCGGACAGATACATATGAAATTTAAAAACACAGGAACAATGGAATGGCACCCCAAAGTGGTCCATCTCGGTGCAACCTCTCCCCGTGACAGGGTGACCCATCTCTATACAGAAGACGGCACATGGCTTACATATAACAGGATAAGCATGACTCAGACATCTCCTGTTCAGCCGGGAGAAGAAGCAGATTTTATTTTTACCATAACACCTGACAGTGTATATACATCATCTCTGCAGGCTTTCGAACTGGTGGCAGATGACGTATATACCCTGCCCACTCAATGGTTCGGAGGAAATAGTTACGGTGAAGTCATGGTTAATGTAACAGAATAGTGAGTCGTGAGCAGTAGGGGCGACACCCTGTGGTCGCCCGGGTACCGATGAAAAGACGCATTACGCATTACGAAACCACCCGTCACGCGTTACGCGTTACGCGTCACGATTATAGTAAAAGGAGAAACATAATGAAACATATTAAACTTTTCGTCCTTATATATATAATCCTGTTCTCCGTTAGTTGTGGCGGTGGCGGGTCGTCAGGAGGAACAAATACTGTACCCGGCACAGTAACATCATCAGGCGGAATTTTACAGGGCCGCATCCTTGATGAGAGCAACTGGGGTATTAAAGATGTTACGGTAAAACTCGATCCGGGAAATTATTCTTCTATTACCGATAAAGACGGTTTTTTTTACTTTTCTGTTCCTGAAAATACTTACAAATTAAGTATTACTTACAACCAGGAAACATTTCATCCCGATGGAAATATATGTGTAAAAAAAGACAGTCCATGCAGTGTAACAATAAATTTCAGCCCTCTCGAAGGATTTATTATTTCCAATCCTTTAATAGGTCTGGCATATATTAAGAATATATCGTCCGTTGATCTGCAGCAGATCGGATACTCTCCCCTGTCAGGTGCAACCGTTAACATAGCCGGTTCTTCCCGGTCAATCACGACGGATTCAAGGGGTTATTTTAAATATGACAGAGTTCTCGCCGGTATTCAGGCAATTGAAGTATCATATGAAAATAAAAATATACAGGAAAATATTGTGGTCACTTCAAATAAAGACATAACAGATCTGGCACAGACAAATGTCATACCGGAAAATGTCAGTGTCCTTCTCGGCAGTGTCAGACAGTTTACTGCCTATGGTATAAATAATAGAAGTGAATTTGTACTCCCCTCTGATGTAAAGTGGGATTTTTCAGATAATCCTGATAATATAGGCTCAATAAATTCTGACGGAGTTTTTGTTGCACAGAAAACAGGAAGAGCCGTAATAACCGGTTCATTCGCAGGCCATACGGTCAGAGCAAATGTAATAGTAACTTCCGGCACAGGCAGTATAAAAGGGAAAGTTACAGATGAAAAAACCGGGCAACCGGTAAATTCCGTCATAGTAAGTGTGTCAGGTGTAAATATATTTGACATAACAGACAGTAACGGCGAATATTTCCTTTCAGGTATTCCTTCCAATCTGAATGTTCTCGTGTCTGTCACAGACGGCGTAAATTTACTTGCTTCGAAAACAGTATATGTAGTTGCCGACAGTACGGTAACATCTGATATTACGATAAATTCGGAGAATCCATCATCTCCTACTCCGTCACAGGGCGGAACAAAACATCCGGTAAATAATTCCGTTTTAACAGTATTCTCAGTAGAAAACTCTCCTGAAAGCATAGTTCTCACAAAGGACGGATTAAAAGGATATATCGCTACAGAGGAAGGACTATCTTTTTTCGCGACAGAAACAAATAAGCTGCAGGGCGTAATCCAGACAGGCACATGTCCGAAAAAAATTTCCGTAAGTCCTGATGGACTGAAAGCCTATGTAACAAACAACGGAACAGATTCTATCAAGGTAGGAATAATTGATATATATACAAACTCCTTTACAGATAGTATTACTGTACCCAAATATCCTTTTGATATAGAGTGCAACGGGAAAAAACTGTATGTTACAAATGAAGACCAGACAGAGAGTTTTGTCTATGTAATAGACAGAACCACAAAATCCGTTCTTTCCACTATAAAAGTAGATAAAATTCCCCACGGTCTGGATATATCTCCTGACGGAGGAAAAATTTATGTAACAAGTATAGTAACTTCTACAACTCCGAATGATATTGTAAGTGTCATAAATACAGAGACGGATCAAATTATCAAAAAAATAACTGTAGGGCCTGTTCCCTATGAGGTAGCAGTCACACCGGACGGTAAAAAAGCATACGTAACAAATTCCGGCGGAAACAGTATAAGTGTTATAGATACTTCTTCCAATTCGGTTACAGGTACAATAGGTGTAATAAATGCCCCTCTCTCTGTGGAAATATCACCGGACGGGCTACGGGCTTTCGTAACACATTTTGATGATAATGTAAGTGTCATAGATACTTCAACAGATACAGTATTAACAACAATCCATCTTTCAGGAAGAGAAGGACATGATGTAACATTTTCTCCGGACGGCAAAAAAGCTTATGTGACTACTTCGGGAGGAGGAGGACTTGTGCATGTGATATATTAATGCAGGAGGTTTTCCTGTAATATTTTAATTATGCAAAGACTAATACTTCCGGTTTACCATATTCCTGTTCTTTCTGAAGTCTATAAACTAATATTGTTTCATATAGAAGATAAAATTTCTATTACAATATCCGGTTTCAAATTCCTACGGAACAGCCGGCTCAACTGTCAGGAAAGGATAAAAAACAATCCTTCTATCCAGTGCTGTCACTCCGGCACCGTTATAAGAAGACAGTGCCGCTCCTGTGCCATTTGCCACTTTAGTGTTATCAGCCTGATCCGACAAAGATCCAGCAGTATAGGTGCCGTTTGACGAAGGCCCATTCGAAGCTCCCCACCAGTTACCCGATGCATTTATAGCAACAGTTCCTTCTGACGGATTATCATTCAGGTAAACAAGGCCGCCGTTCATGTAAGCAGGTGTCACGGTACCGGACGTACTAATAAAATTTCCAGATATGACAGGTGGTGTATTTAACTGAGTATAAGTCGTTTCAAATACAATAGCAGAAGGACTGCCTGTCATCATGTTATTCTCTATGGAAAGGACATTGGACGCTATACCGGCACTCTCAATATCAATACCAGTCTTAATAGCATAGGATATAATATTATTTTTTATATCCAGTACAGGCACATTATATCCTGCCAATGCCAGACCTATATTTACGGTATTATTCTGAATATTATTACGGGAATTAATCTTCAAAAAAGCTCCCGGCCCTGATGCACTGCAGTCTACATAAATACCTTTATCATTTTCTCCCGTATGATAGGCCACCCTGTTGCCCTGTAACGTAACCTGATTGCCGTCATCTATGTAAATACCTGTAGATTTTCCTGTAGTAGAAGAACCAGTACAGGTATTTCCACTGATTGTAACGGAAGTGGAAGCACTTCCCCACCATAATGCAATACCCCAGTTATTTGT